>JBPYDQ010000684.1:0-40675 GCA_051986135.1 Terriglobales bacterium
GAATGATTCGTGAACGCCAGCGTCGCGTTCGCATAGCATTGGCGGATGCTTTAGATCTTACGGTTATCTGCGTGGAAGCAGGATTATCCCTAGATCAGGCTATGGCTCGTGTAGGTAAGGACTTGCGTTACGCCCACTCCGACTTGAGCGACGAATTCTACCTGGTGAATCTGGAAATGCGAGCCGGCAAACCGCGCCCCGAAGCGCTGCGCAACTTGGCGGAACGGACGGGCGTCGACGACATTCGCGCCTTGGTGGGAGTATTGATTCAGACCGATCGCTTTGGCACCAGCGTAGCTCAAGCTCTACGTGTGCATTCCGATGCCTTGCGCACAGAACGCCGCCAACGGGCCGAGGAACAGGCTGCCAAAACTACGATTAAAATGATTCCAGCACTGGTGGTCTTCGTCCTCCCCTCCATGTTCTTTGTCACCTTGGGGCCGGCCGTGATTGGATTGGTCCACACCCTGGCTGCGGGCAAATGACGCTGCTGTGGGAGAGGATTCGAGACGGGGGTTGGGATGAGCGCGCCAGCCGGTGAGCGATACGCGTACAACCGGACGCGTCAGGTTTATCTGGCGAGAGATTTGTTACTTGCCGACACGCACTGGTCCAGGTTGCGCGGTCTGATGGCCACGGAGGTAGAGAAATTTCCGCCGGGGAGCGGATTATGGATTGTCCCCTGCCGGGGCATACACACCTTCGGCATGCGTTTCGCGATCGACGTCGTGTATCTGAATGCGGAGCAACAAGTGGTATACGTCCAGGAAAATTTGCAGCCCTGGCGGATGGCTCCAGTGCGCCTGTCAGCGGTAAGCGTAGTCGAGCTGCCATCCGGAACGATAGCCCAAACCCGAACCGGGGTAGGCGACGTGATTGATGTCGGCCTCAACCAAAGGGTGAGGGCATGATTGAGGCAACCCAGATGGCAGCAGTGCTCACGGCACCTGCCAAGTCGCTCGACGACGCCCCGCAGCTGCTTATCCACTGGTCCTCGCCTTGGGAGGAGTTTGTCACCAGCATTCGCCCCGCCGTGCGGCGCTCCCCCAAGCCACTGGCGGGAGAAGCTCCGACCAAAATCTTTCCCGTCCGTGGAATGGTTGCAGCCTGGATTTTGGAGAGCGCTTTACTGGCAGCAGCCATGGTGCTTCCGGCCAAAATAGCCTCGATCGAACCTTACGAGCCGCTCGTCAGCCCGAAATACGATGTGATCTACTATTCCGGAGAGGAGCTACCTCAAACCGAAGACCTCGGCGGAGCGGAGAAAGCGAAATCCGGACTCGCCGGGGGCGAACAGGCTCCCGATCGCATCCAGACCATCCGCGTGGTGCGCGGCAGTTCGCCAGCGGAAAAGGTGGTTGACGCTCCGAAAATCAATTTGCCTAAGTCCGATTTCCCCGTTGCCAATCTGCTGGCGATCCGCGGAGTTCCTGGACCACCGCCCACCTCGGGGTTGATGCCTTCACTCCCTGGTCTGCCCGAAGCAGATGCAATCGCTCCGGCCCCAAGCGTATTTCGTGATCAGTTCCCAACATCACCATCCCCGGCCGGCTCAATCGTGGCGCCGCCCCCAGATGTATCGCGCGATAAAATTCAAGCTCTCCCAGAAATGACGGCGGCCATCGTTGCCCCGCCACCGAATGTTTCCCGCGACAAGTTGCGCGCGCCCGAGGGGGTGAGCACCTCGGTGATCGCGCCACCGCCTTCGGTCCAGCAGGACATTGCCCGCACACGCCTGCCAGTGGCACGCAGCATGGATGTGGTACCGCCTCCCGTATCGGCTCCGGCCAGCCCAAACGCAACGGCATCCCGATTGACCCTTCCCCAGCCCAGCATAGTTGCGCCTCCACCCAGCAATGTGAGTCGCGAACTCTCCTCCTACGGCGTCAAGGTTGGCGAACTGCACAAGCAGGTTGTTCCTCCGCCGGTCGAGTTCGGATCAGTTAGACGAGGAGGTGACCCTAACGCCGTGGCACTTGGAACTAACGTGGTGCCGCCGCCACCGAGCATCGCAGACAGCGGACCGGCAGGTTCTTCAAGGTACGCCGGTCACGTTGCTACGCTTGCCGCCAACGTTCGACCGCCGCCCTCAACCGTCAGCTCCCGAAATGCCCCGGGAAGCGGGCACGGAGAATCCAGAACGGGGTTAGCCGGCAGCTTAGAGTCGGGCTCGGTGGCAGAGGAGCCCAAGGGTTCGGGCGGGACCGCCGCCATGAACACCGCTGTGGTGGTATCCAGCCAACCTGGATCTAGGGTGGGCGTGCCCGGATCGGGCGGAGCCGGTGCGCTCGCCGTATCTCCGGCTGGAGGTTCAAAAACTGGGGTCGGCGGCTCCGGCACGGGCGGTGGCTTGGGACACGGCAACGGGCCAGGCAGCGGTCTTAATGGAGAGGGTACGGGCGCAGCCAGCTCCGGCGCTGGACGCGGTTCTGACCCGGTTTCCAAAAGCGGAGAATCCCCCTACCCAGGCGCAGGCGGTGCCGGAACAGTCGTGGCTGGTGTTTCCAGCACGCCCGGTATCTCAGTCAACGGCGGGAACACGATCACTCTCCCGAGCTTTGGCGGGGGCGGCAGCTCCACTGATCCCGCCAATCCCAACCGCACGCATCTGAAAAAAGGTGGTCCGGGAATTACGGTCGTGGCCAGCTCTCGCTCGGGCGGAGCGTTCAATTTTTACGGCGCCTTGAAAGGCGATCCGGTGTACACCATCTATTTCGAGACGGCCCTGGGAACGGCAGTTCTTCAGTATGCCGACCCAACCTCCGCCCAACATGTATATTCCCAGGAACTGAGCGCTCCGGAACTCCTCCGCGCTGATCTGCCTGCCGGCCTGACGCCGGCGCGCATGGTGATTGCCTGCATCCTCGATCCGACTGGGGTATTGCGGAATGTGCGCGTGCTTGAAGCTGGTCCCGCACCAACCGGTGCCAAGGTGTTGGCGTCTCTGCCCAGCTGGAAGTTCAAACCCGCGTTTCGGGGGGATCAGCCGGTTGAGGTAAATGCCATCCTGGGCTTCAACATCGATACGCGATAACACCGCCCCCCGTCCGCCCCGGCGGAACTGCCGCTAAAGACGTTCAAACATCGTCGCGGTCGGATCCGCATAGCGGACTTTCCAACCCGGCAAGTGCCGCAGCGCTTCACTCAGTTTTGCGTTTGAGGGCATTACGATGAGGTCTACCTTCCACTCGTCCAGCACTTGCTCCCACCCTCGTTCGAGATGAATCACTTTCAAGTAATCGCGTATGTAAGGCTCGCCGTAGAAATCATGTCGGTCATCAACAAACACCTTATTTTCCGGATAAAGCCGATAAATGAAATATCCGCCCCAAGCGTCCAGGCTGAAGATGGGCTCGCGGTTTCCCTGTCGTTCGAATAGCTCCGTCGTTTGCACGGGAAATCGGGATGGATCAAACTGTGCCGC
The DNA here is from genome assembly GCA_051986135.1 of Terriglobales bacterium. GTDB lineage: Bacteria > Acidobacteriota > Terriglobia > Terriglobales > Acidobacteriaceae > Gp1-AA122. The sequence continues at coordinate 3,425 of JBPYDQ010000684.1, forward strand.
CATGAGCTGTTTTCCAAGCAAGCGTCCTTGTTCGAGACAAATTGCAGCGCTGACCACCGCTACTGCAATCGGCCAGACAGGAATACGGCCGGAGAGGTCTACATTTCGCCAGCGCTCGAAGCCTGCGAGAAAGGTTGTTGTCCTCTCGAGCTTGCCCGTCAGCAGAGGAGCGGTGACCATCATCAGAAGCATTGACGCGAAGGGAATATTCCGAGCGGCATACATCCCAGAAAAGATGGCGAAAGTCAGCAACAGCCAGTTCGCCCAGCGCACACGACCGCGGGCCGCAACGAGAGCAACACCAGCCAGAGCAATCATCAGCAGAAAAGCCTGAGCGGGGACGCCGTCGAAATCCGGACGGCGAAACTCATTGATATGGTGCATCAGAAAGCGATTGGTGAGGTACTGATAAACATGGATGTGAAGACCGATCCCGTATGGATTCACCATGCTGGCCAGAAAACTAGCTCCGCCAAAGACCATCAGCACACTGGCCCGCTTACGGGCTCTACGTCGCTGGTCAACTTCGGGACATCCCAACAGCGTCAGGATGTCCGCAAAGAGATAAATTCCCAGCAGAACGAATCCTAGGATGAATCCGCCATGGAGGTTAGCCCACAAGAGCATCAGGGGAGGAAGGAGCCAAAGGCGGCGGACACCGACGCCCTCGCGGCTGCTCTTGTCCAGAATCGAAAACCAGCACACTGCTAAGAGCCAACCGACCACATGTGGCCGGGCTAAAAAGTGAATGGAGGAGGCGGTGGTCGATAGGACAAACAGGAGCAAGCTGACTGCCAGCCCGCCGCCGCGCCGCAGGCTGCATCGGAAAACCAGACTCAGGGTTGCCGCAATCACCAATGCGTTGACGAGCACCACACCATTTAGTCCGGAACGGTTATAGATCCATCCGATGGCCGCATCGTAAAGCCACTCCCAGGCGTACCAGGGATGGCCACTCATGCTCGCCGAAAATGAGTCCTTACGGGGAACGGCGTGGGTCGCAAGAATATTCTGTCCGTTACGAATATGCCAACCGATACCGGCATCCCAAAGCAGTCGTGGCGAAAGACTACCGAAGGATAGGGCAATGAACAGAACGATGAAAATCACATCGGCTGGCGAAGGCAGCAGGAAACCGCCCAAACCTGCCGCAGCATTCGGTCTCGGTTGGCCTGCGGAAGCGGTTAACCCGACCTTCACATTGGAATTCAAACCACAATTTATACAGGGAGCGAGCGCCAGTGCCAAGGTGATTGCCAACCAAGCAGGAGCGGGGTCACAAACCGTCGGCAATATGGGACAAGCATGATAGAAGACTAGAGAGAGAGAGAGAGAGATTACTTTCCCACCTTGCCGGCGTAAACCGGCTTGCCGACCATAGGCTCATGTGCGGGCTCGCGCCTGCCCCACGACCTGACAAACTGATAGAAAGATTCCATGTAGATGTAAAACACAGGCGTAATGTACAAGGTCAGCAACTGCGAGAAGACCAGCCCGCCGACCACCGCCAGGCCAAGCGGGCGTCGGGACTCGGCACCCGCGCCAAAGCCCAGCGCGATTGGCAGGGTTCCCATCAGAGCTGCCATGGTGGTCATCATGATGGGACGGAAGCGCAATAACGCTCCCTGATAAATTGCATCCTGCGCGCTCTCTCCGGAGGCCCGCTGCTTGTCCAGGGCGACGTCAATCATCATGATGGCGTTCTTCTTCACAATGCCGACCAGCATGATGATTCCCACAAAGGCATAGAGACTAAGGTCCACATGGAAGAGCAGCAGAGTCAGGAGCGCTCCGAATCCAGCCGATGGCAAACCGGAAAGAATGGTGATGGGGTGAATGAAGCTTTCGTACAAAATCCCGAGCACGATATAGATGACCAGGATCGCCATCGCCAGCAGCATTCCCAAGCCGGTCACAGAGGACTGAAATGCCTGCGCGGTTCCTTGAAAACTGGTGCTGATCGTCGAAGGCAGCATCTGCTGTGCTTGTCTATTGACCGCGTCGACGGCGTCGCCAAGCGATACTCCCGGCCGTAAGTTGAAGGAGATCGTAACCGCCGGCAATTGGCCCAGATGGTTGATGCTGAGCGGTCCGACATTATAGGTAAGCTTGGCCACAGCGTTGAGCGGGACCAACTGCCCGCTGGCCGAATGCACGTACAACAATGCCAGCAGCGAAGGATCAAGCTGAAATTGATCTTCGGTTTCCGTGATCACGCGATAGGCATTATTGGGCGCATAGATGGTCGAGACCTGGCGCTGGCTGTAGGCGGTATTTAAAGCGTCTTCTATCTGGCTGGCCGTGATCCCGAGCGCCGAGGCCTTATCGCGATCAATGTCAACGTTGACCTGGGGATTTTTAATGAGCAGGTCGGTGGTGACGTCCTGGAGCAGGTTGCGCAGCCTGGGATCATCGTGCAACCGGGTTTCCAGCCGCGGGGCGTATTCGAAAAGCTCGTGGGTATCGGGGTCCTGAAGTGTGAACTGGTATTGGCTCTTGGTCAAGTTGCCACCGATGCGAATCGGCGGCAGCACCTGCGGGTAGGCGGTAATTCCTGGGATCTGGGCCAGCTTCGGCCGCAGTTCTTCCACCAGATCCATGGCTGATTTGCGTGTCTGCAGCGGAGTCAGCTTGACGAACAGGCGTCCGGCATTCCCTCCCGCCGCGGTCGACATGAAGGATTCGACCCAGGGCTGTTTCATGACCAATTGAGTGAGCGCCAATTGATGCTGCACCATGGCATCGAAGGAAATTCCCTGCGCCCCTTCCGTGAAAATGAAGATCTGACCCGTATCCTCGTCCGGCAAGAAACCCTTAGGAGTGATCATGAACAGGTAAACGGTTGCAATCAGAACCGCCGCGGAAACCAGCATGGTGGTGGCGCGGTATTTCAGGGTCACTCGCAGACTGCGGTCGTACAGGCTCAGCATGCGGTCAAAAACGCGCTCCGAGGCGTGGTAGATCTTGCCGTGCCGCTCTTCTACAGCGGTGCGAAGAAAGCGGCTGCACAACATGGGGGTCAGGCTGAGCGAGACGAAACCGGAAACCAAGATGGCGGCGGTGATGGTCACCGCGAATTCGTGCAGCAGCCGCCCCAGAATTCCGCTCATGAACAGCACGGGAATGAATACTGCCGCCAGCGAGAGCGTCATCGAGATAATGGTGAACCCGATTTCTCTCGCCCCACTGTATGCCGCTTCCATGGCAGTCTCGCCGGATTCCATGTGGCGCACGATGTTTTCCAACATCACGATGGCATCGTCCACCACAAATCCGACCGACAGGGTCAGAGCCATGAGCGATAAGTTGTCCAGCGAATATCCCATCGCGTACATGATCGCGAACGTGCCAATGATGCTCATCGGCAGCGCCAGGCTGGGTATCGTGGTGGCCGAAAGATTTCTTAAGAAAAGGAAAATAACCAGGATGACCAGGACCAATGCCAAGAATAAGGTGAACTTAACATCGCTGACCGAGTCGCGGATCGATACCGAGCGGTCGTAAAGAATCTCCATGTCCACCGACGGCGGCATCTGCTGGCGGAAGATGGGCAGCAACTTCTTGATGGAGTCGACGACCTCGACGGTATTCGTACCCGGCTGTCGCTGAATGGCGAGCACGATGGCGCGGCGCAATCCGCCTTTGACGTCGTAGTACCAGCTGGCAGTTTTGTCGACTTCCACGCCATCGACGACTTGCCCTAAGTCCTGGAGGCGTACCGGCGCCCCATTGCGGTAAGTGACGATCAGGGGTGCATAATCGGCGGCCTTCTGTAGTTGACCATTGGCCTGCACCACGAACGCGCGATGTTTGCCATAGAGGATGCCGGTGGGCTGATTGACATTCCCGTTGGCGATTGCATTGGTGACATCGTCGGTGCCAATTTGCCGGGTGGCCAACTCCTTGGGATCGAGCTTGACGTGGACAGCATACTTCTGTGCCCCGTACACGCTCACTTGCGCCACCCCGTCGATCATCGAAACGCGTTGTCCGATCAGGGTCTCGGCATACTCGTCTACATCGGAAAGGCGCAAGGTCGGGGAACTCAGCGACAGATAGAGGATGGGAGAGTCTGCCGGGTTGACCTTCTGGTACGAAGGGGGATAGGGCAGGCTCTGCGGCAGGTCGCGACCGGCCTTCGCAATCATCGAATTCACGTCCTGGGCCGCGGCATCGAGGCTGCGGCTCAGGTTGAACTGCAGCGTGATTTGGGTCGAACCTTGGGTGCTGGTCGAGGTCATCGAGTCGATGCCGGCAATGGTGGAAAACTGTTTCTCCAGCGGCATAGCGACAGCCGATGCCATCGTATCGGGGGTGGCTCCGGGCAGACTCGCCGAAACCAGAATGGTGGGAATATCAACGTTCGGTAAATCACTCACCGGAAGCGTTCGGTACGCCATTACCCCGAACAGCAGGATGGCCAGCATGACCAAGGCAGTCATTACCGGACGCTTGATGAACAGTTCCGCTACATTCATGACGGCAGTCTCTTCTGGCACTTGGAGCTGGTACCGACTGGGCATTGCCGCTGGGCAGACGGTTCGGTGCCGGCAGCTGGCGATGAAGCGGGAGCGACCGACTGCTTGATTTGTATCCGCGAGCCCGGTATCAGGCGCAGCTGACCGTCAGTGACGACTCGCTCTCCGGGCTTTAAGCCGGCCTCAATGATCGATTGCCCATTGCTGTTCCGATTGACCGTGACGGGCCGCATCTCAACCGTCATGTCGCGCTGGATGACAAATACGAACTGCCCCTGCTGCCCGTTCTGCACGGCTTGCGAGGGCACCACGACCGCGTTGGGCTGAGTATGCAAAACCAGCGTGGCGTTGACGAACTGCCCCGGCCAAAGGCGCCGGTCGCGATTGGGAAACTCACCCTTCAGCTTGATGGTGCCGGTCGCCTGGTCCACCGTATTGTCAATGAAGCTCAGCTTGCCCACCACTGGGCGGCGGTCTCCTTGGACGGTGGCCTGGACCGGCAGATTCCCCGCGGAAGCAAATCGCTTGATGTCAGCCAGGTACTGCTCGGGCACCGTGAAGGTGACATAAATCGGTTCAATCTGATTGATATTGATCAGAAAAGGCGTGTCGTTGGCCTTGATCATATTGCCCTGGTGAATCATTAGGGTGCCGGTACGCCCGTTAAGGGGAGAGTAAATCGAGCAGTAAACCAGTTGGACGCGAGCGTTTTCGACTGCTGCCTTATCGGCCTGCACGGCCGCATCAAGAGCTTCCGCATTCGCTTTCGCCTGGTCGTACTGCTGTTTCGACACCACTCCGCCCTGGTAGAGTCCCGCGTAACGATCGGCATCGAGGTGCGCCAGTTTTGCCTGCGCGATATCGTGCTCCAGGTTCGCTTCCTGCCGCTTCAGATCGGCTTCAAAGGGCCGCTTGTCCAACGTAAATAAGAGGTCGCCTTTATTTACGTCCTGACCCTCTCGGAAGTAGACGCCAGTCAATTCGCCGGTGACCTGAGTTTTGACGGCAACGCTGGAATACGCCTCAACCGAACCGATGGCCCCCAGTTCCACAGGCATGTCCTTTTGCTCGACGGTAGCGGCCAACACCGGCACGACCGGGGTTGTCGGCGCCGCAGCTTTCGTGCGGGAACAGGCCACCACCATAAAGAGAGCGGCGCACACGGTCGCCAGTCGAGCCAGCTTGGGAAAGGAAAACCTAGGATCGCGCAGCACGCATTCGCTCCTGAACGACGGGATAATGCCCATTGGCAGGCTTTCGAGCCCCATTCCTAGCTACAGGCTGCAGCATGCCCTGCAACCACACGTCCACCAGCGTCCTGCTTACCTGTTGGACGGACAACCGCTGATAACGTTTCCCTCCGAACAGTTCCTGTGCCCAGGAGTGATAAACAATCATGCCCAAAAACGCTCGCGCGGCGAGCATGGGGTCGAACGGGCGGAAAACGCCCTGTCTGGTTCGCTGCTCGATGTACTCGGCCAGCAGCTCGTAATAGCCCGAAATAAAAGCACGGAAAAATCGGTTGGACAAACGATGGTTCTCCAAGGCGCTATAAAGAAGCAGGCGCGAGAGGGTCTGATCCTTGGCCCGCCGTTCCAGAATATCTTTGGCCAGACCGGTCAGGATGTCCGCATCAGAGGCCCTCACGTTGAGTCGCTTCCGCATGCGATCGTTCGGAGAGCTGTCCTGCATTTTCCTTTGGATGACTGCCCAGTACAACTCTTGCTTCGAAGGGAAGTGGCGGAAAATCAGGGCTTCGGTGACTCCGGCTTTCGCGGCAACTTCTTTGGTGGTGGTGCCTTTGAAGCCTTGGTGGGCAAACAAAGTTATAGCTACTCTTAAGATCTGTTCTCGCCGATCGGCAGCCGTCAACCGGGCTGGGGGTGTGGCCATGGCAATGAAATACTAAGTAAGTACGTACTTACCTGTATCGGATTGCAACCTGAGTTGTCAAGGCCGGGCCGACAGGAATAACAGGAAGGCGACGTGAGGACAGGCTACGACGGCTGGCAGAGGACCCTTCTATGTGGATCTGGAAGTCGCATCTTCGGTTGTCGCTCGAAGTTTGGAACACGGTCGCAGGAATTGATCGGTTCTCGGCAACTCCTTGATCTGCCTCTCTCGAAGCGGATTCGTTACGCTTGCCTGACGAGACGGTCGAATGTAAGTTCTCGGAACCATTGGCGTCTGCCCGCCGTGAACAACAACACGATAGCTACGGACGACGACTTTGGGCCAGTCCTGGTCACGGTCGAATACGGGGTCGCTCCCCCAGATGTTGACGATCTCCTCAACGCGATTCGTCAATATCGACGGATTCGAGGACGGGACGGCGCGCAAAGATGGGTGTCTACCGCGGCCTGGAGAGTGCAAATCGGTTACCTTGAAACCTTTATTGTTGCCTCATGGGCAGAGCACTTGCGGCAACACGAACGCCTGACCGAGGCAGATCGCGAAACAGAAGAGCAAAGTGCAGCAGCACGTTATCTCACAGCTCAAAGTGAGGCACTCGATCTCCGTCGACGGAGCCTTCTGTAGGCCTAACGTCAGCTAAGCCCAGTGAGTAAGCAGCGTCGTCAATTTTGACAGCATTCGCCGTCGAGATGGGGGAAGACAGCTGCCCTCATCAAGGATGTCTGAGCGATCGCACCGTCAATTCCCTCCCTCCTTTCAGTTCGACCTTCTGACTCGAGAAGCAATGTCTGGCAAACGTAAATGCTTTTCAACTTTTCGCGGGCCACTCCGAATTTCAATGTTTCCAGTTTCATTGACGAACAGCGGGACAGCCGATCGTCGTGAACTCGAGAAACCTTTCCGAAATAAGGCGAAGTAGATCGGGTGGCCAACCATGATGGGTTGGTAAATCGATTGAGACTGGCGCACTGGCCAAGGCTCCCCAGGTCCAGGAAACGAGGATGTTTGGCGGCTTGATGTTCGTGGTGCGGGGGAAGATGAGTGAGAGCGTGGGTTGGAAGCGGCTCATGTGCCGCACTAATCCCCGATTCACGACGTTGTCCACAAACGCAAAGGTGGTCAGGAGGTGGTCATGAGAGGCCATCGCTACCGCGGGTATGCACAGCGACGCGAACCAAACGGCACGTCGACTACTAAGTAGGCTTGGCCGTGAAATACAAGGACCGCTCACCAGACCCTGAAAGGCACCGCGCCAGCCGATCAACTTGACGAATCGGGGCCAGCGTCTGGTCGGTTTAACCGGAAGTCGCTGCTGCAATCGGGCACTTCGCAACCAGGGTCAACGAGCTTTCGCGCAATCTGTCGAATGGTCATCGAGCGACCGCCATTGTCGGCTTGTACACCGATCCAATGGCAATACCAGCCAGCACCCATCCAACGAAGGTGCTCAAAGCGATTTCCAACCCAAGTCTTAGGTTCATATTCATCGTCACAAGATTTGAAATCGCATGGATGCATGCTGCAAATACTCCCATCAAGAGGCCAAAACGCAATCCCATCATTGTCCCCGATACTCCGCGACACCATTTCGCATACAGTACCGTCGCGGCGAACAATGCCACTAGCACGGAGGCCATTCCGATGGGCATGTACTTAATCTGGGCGTTCGAATCACGGTACAGTGCTGCCGATAATGCGAAGTCCTTCCTGATCAACATGCCTTCAACAAGGAACCCATACACGAAGAACACAAGAAGTGCCGCAAGGGCAGCCATGGCGACGCGCGGATAATTCATTGTCATCTCCCTGCTAAAAATGAGGGACAACATTACACCTACGCATGCCGAATTCGAAGAGCCATATGTCTACAATTTGTAAAATGTTTGCGTAGGTCACTTACGATGGCGTCCTCTATGGGGGAAAGCAAAGTCCCCGGCAACACCGAATCCTTCGGATATTCCGCTGTACTTAAGCCTCGAAAAAAAAGACTTCGATTACGGTGGTCGACGCTACTTTTTGTGTTGGGGCCACTGCTTTGGTTGACACTCTTCTTTTGTTGGGGCGGATACACGCGACATAGTAGATCTCCTTAGCGTGCGGAAGAGTCCTCTCCGTGGTTGTGGCTTCGACCGGAATCCCGACCTCACTGTTTTCCGAGCGCTGCCTCACCAACCTGCGTCGAAACCCGTTTTTGAATTCCGGCGATCGCACAGGCTTATGGTTGTCTGCCACGTCACCGGTCATGCCAACGGCTCCGATTGCCTGCCCTTCGTAAAGGACAAGCACTCGTCCGGCTGCCGGGGCAATGTGCCCGCTGGAGATGTTGTTATTGTTGTTAAGAGCAGCCCAGAACTGGAGAGAGTCGCTGGCCCGCTTCGCCATTGCTCCGCCACCGATGCCCATTCCCACCGGACCAGAGGCTTCCGCATAGGCGATGTCAGGGCGGAGAACACCGCTTTCGTCCTCACTCGAGGGGTCGCATTATCGATTCCGAGTGGCTAGCGGGGTTCTTCGGTCAGGTGCCTGCCCGTTGTTTAAGAGTCGACGCTTATCGGCTGCAATGTGGGCTATAGGCAAGAAACGCGGGACGGGCGCCCGCCCCGCTATGTTCTGCAAGCTACGCTACCTTTTCGCTTCGCTCTGCCTGCCCAAGAAACTCCAGCAGGGCTTTGTTGACTTGATCACTGTGTGTCCATGCAATGCCGTGCGGCCCGCTTTGAATGACCACGAGTTTGCTTCCCTTGATCAGAGCGGCGGTTCGTTTCCCCGAATTCGGGAACGGGACGATTCGGTCGTCGTCACCGTGAATTACCAGCGTGGGAATGTCGAAGCGCTTGAGATCGTTGCGGAAGTCGGTGCCCCAGCTGTCCACGCAATCGAGTGCGCCTTTGGGTGAGCAGGCGACAGCAATGTTCCAGCTTGCGTTCAGCGCCTCTTCGCTCACCAGCTTGCCTTTTAAATCGTCGTAGTTGTAGAAGAGCAGACAGAATTGTTTGAGGAGCGCGGGCCGGTCAGCGATAACCGCTTTCTTGATCCCCTCGAAAACGCTGGCATCTACGCCTTCCGGGTTGTCCGCGGTCTTCATCAGGAACGGCGGCACCGCAGAAACGAAAATGGCCTTGCTCACGTTTTTGGTCCCGTACTTTCCAACGTAGCGGGCCACTTCTTCTCCGCCCATAGAATGGCCTCCCAAAACGAAGTTACGCAAGTCGAGCTTGGTGACCAGCGCATGCAGATCCTCCGCCAAGGTGTCGGCGTTATATCCAGTCCAGGGCTGGCTGGATTTGCCGAACCCGCGGCGATCGTAGGTGATGACTCGATAACCGGCCGCTAACAGCGCCGGGATTTGCTTCTCCCAGGCGCGCCCTGCCAGCGGATATCCGTGTACCAGAACGATCGGTTTACCGCTGCCGTGGTCTTCGTAGTAGAGGTCGATGTTGGTGCTGTTTTCCTTACCGACGGTAACGTACGCCATCGAAGTTCTCCTTTTGTCGTGAGTTTGCAAGGGCCTGTACGATCTGAGTTATTAGCGGAAACCTCACTTAGATGCCGCCGACCTTTGAGGGTTGCGTCTTTATGTCGGCTGCGCCGCCGGGCATCCGCCAGCGGGAGCCACAGTTGAATCGCGTGTCTCCCGGCCTCGAGTTGACCTGGATGTTGCGCTTGTGCTTCCTCGCAATGGGCCGGGCTGTATCGAGTCCTAAACCTATGCCTTCGCCCAGTGCTTTGGTGGTGAAAACTGCTCGAAGATGTGCGACTGGATTTCCGCGCGGGCATGCCCGGGCTGTTATCGCCGACCTCCACCACAACGCAGCCTAACTTGCACCCAATCTGGAGGTACACCTGCTCACAGGCAAAACTAATTCGGCAGAAGAAGCTAACCCAAACCGTAGGGGTTCGATCCCTTTTGGCCGAGCAGATCTTTCTGGGTTGCGCCCTACTTGCGGTAGACGATTCCGTCCTTCATAACAAAGCTGACCTTTTCCAGCACGGAGATGTCCTGAAGCGGGTCGCCGGAGACCGCAATCACGTCGGCGAAATAACCCGGCTTGAGCGCGCCGATCTGGCCATCCCAACCGAGGAGCTTGGCGCCATTGATCAGGTCCGCTCGCAGCGCGGCGAGCGGCGTCATTCCGTATCTCACCATGAGAACCAATTCCCGCGCCTGGGTTCCATGGGGAAATGGACCGACGTCGGAGCCGACGGCCATGGGTACGCCTACAGCCAGCTGCTTGCGGAATTCCTGGGCGTGGAAGTCCAGCATCTGGTGCTCCCGTTGCGACTGGGCCGGGCTGGCGGCATGATCTGCGAAATATTCGGAGATGGTAAACGTGGGTACGGCGGGGATCTGCTTTTCGCGCATCAGGCGCATGGTTTCGTCACTCAACTGATCGGCATGGTCAATAGACTCGACTCCCGCTCGCGCGGCATAAAGGGTACCCGGCTCGCCGGTGGCGTGCACGGCAACCCGCTTGCCCATACGTGCGGCCTCCTGTACCGCAGCGCTCAGTTGTGTCTCGCTGTATTGAAAGGGAGTTAACCATTTTCCATCGTGTAGCGAATCCGGACCGGTCTCATAGATTTTTATGAAATCAGCCCCCTCCTTGACTTGCTGCCGAATGACCTCGACCAACTCTTCCATGCTATTCGCGTAGGTAGCATTGGAAAGAACCTGCTGCGCGGGATTGTAGTGGATGGCATCCTCGTGGCCGCCAAGGATGTCGATAGCATTTCCGCTGACACGCAAGCGTGGGCCAGGGACAAGACCTTCGTCGATAGCATTGCGAACTGCGCTGTCCGCCGAACCAGCCCCTTCCGTTCCCATATCGCGCTCGGCGGTAAAGCCGGCCATCAGATCATCGCGCGCGGCCAGTACCGCGGTAATCGTGCGCTGCGGAACCGATTCCGCAACGGTCTGCAAGTCCTCTGCCCCAGGATGGAGGAAGAGGTGGACGTGAGCGTCGATGAGTCCCGGCATGAGAGTAGTGTCGCCCAGGTCAATCACCTGTGCACCTTGGTGCGTCACCGACGAACCGGCCTCCGCAATTCGCTCGCCGCGCACCAGAACTTCGCCGGGCCTGACTATTCCTCCAGCCTCGATATCGAGGAGACGCGCAGCATGCAAGAGCACCGCGCGCGAATGGTTTGTCGATTGGGCGTGACCCGCGGATATCGCGAACAATCCGATCATGACGGCCGACAGCATTGACATTTTCATAAGCGCAAATGGTACCACCCTGCCCTTGGGTAGGCTTGCCGTGTCGTACCAGGCCTTCGCTGAAGCCCGGGCATGTGGGGAAAATCTACGCCTGGCTAAATTGGTTCGGCCGAACATCAGTCAGGGGACCATCGCTCGAGAATTGCGGATAAAATCACGCTTTCAGAATCGACGTGAAAGCGATAGCGGACATCATGATCGGCGGGACGGTAGCGCGGAACAAAGCTCTGTCTTGGTGCTCCAGCCAATTCCGCTTTCGGTCCGAGTACTGTCTGTGATCTCTGGACTTGGTTTCGCCTATGGCTATCTGGCTGTCCATTGATAATTCCATATCCAGTGCACCGCCGTGCGCAGGGCATGGCCGGGAGCGCCTCCCCAACTTCTCGTTTGTCGTCTTGCTCCTCCGCTGGCTCGGAGGGCACTTCAAAGGCTGGGTTCGACCCAGAATCGCGGCCGTTGAACTAGTCGTAATACTCCAATCCCAAGTGCGTAATCAGTTCCTGCCCACGCAGATGCCGCAGTGTATTCTTCAGCTTCATCGATTGAATGAACAGGTCGTGCTCGGGATAGAGCCCAGGAGCGGTCATCGGAGACTTAAAGTAGAAGCTTAACCATTCCTGGATCCCGAGGCCGCACAATTCGGAGCTGCGATGCGCCAAATCGAGGAACAACACCAGATCGAGAACGATGGGCGCCGCCAGGATTGAGTCGCGACAGAGGAAGTCTACCTTGATCTGCATCGGATATCCGAGCCAGCCGAAGATGTCGATATTATCCCAACCTTCTTTGTTATCACCGCGTGGCGGATAATAGTTAATGCGAACCTTGTGGAAAATATTCTTGTAGAGCTCAGGATACAGCTTGGGCTGGAGAATATGTTCGAGCACCCCTAATTTCGACTCTTCTTTCGTCTTGAAAGACGCGGGGTCGTCCAGCACCTCGCCATCGCGGTTGCCGAGAATGTTCGTGGAATACCACCCGCTGACACCCAGCAGCCGCGCCTTGAACCCCGGCGCCAGAATCGTTTTCATCAGGGTCTGTCCGGTCTTGAAATCTTTTCCGCATATGGGCGCTTGGTTGCGCTTCGAGAGCTCAAGCATCACTGGAAGATCGGCTGTGAGGTTCGGAGCGCCGTTGGCGAAGGGCACTCCCTCCAGCAGGGAGGCGTAGCAGTAGATCATGGAAGGAGCGATATTCTCGTCGTTCTGCTGCAACCCCTTCTCGAAGGCTTTCTGATCGGCATGGACGGCGGTGGGTTGCAAAAAGATCTCGGTCGAACCGCACCAGATGGTGACAAGCCGGTCGGCCGCGGAACTTTTCTTAAATTCGCGAATGTCCTCACGAACTTGCTCGGCCAGCTCCATCTTGTTCTTGCCCCGCTTTACGTTTCGGCCGTTCAGCTTGCGCACGTAATTGCGATCGAAAACCGCTTTGCGAGGTTTGATTGAAGAAAGAAATGGTTTGACCTGTTGCAGAAGTTCCCGCTCCAGCACTCCGGCCGTGCTGGCGGCCGTATACATGTCATCCTCGAAAATGTCCCAGCCGGTAAAGACCAGATCCTCCAAACCCGCTAGAGGCACGAATTCGTGGATTGCCGGCGAGGTGTTATCGGTGCGCTTTCCCAGGCGAATTGTTCCCATCTGGCTGAGTGATCCGACCGGCTTAGCTAAGCCCTTGCGTACGGCTTCCACCCCGGCCACGAAGGTGGTGGCAACTGCTCCCATGCCTGGGATCATCACCCCCAGTTTGCCTTTCGCAGGCTGAATAGGACTTCCCTGCCGATTCGAATGCGTTTTCACACCAGTGCGTCGCGCTGCCATTGCTGGGCACTTCCTTATGAGAATTTACGATGTAAGGCAAACGGATATGTTCTCGTATCGGGGAGTGATTTGCAAACAACTGGAGGCGAACGCTCAATTACGCGCAGCCGATGGACAAAAAACAGGCGGAATGGCTCGAAATTACCATGCCAGCGCTCAGCAGTGGCAAGCGCAAACCGGTTGGCTCGGTTTCAACTTTCGAACCCCAAGGTCCTCGAAACCGCTCATTTCATCGACTCGACCAGGACCATTACCACCAATCCCGCCAGTACCACGCTGGCAATCAGCGAGAACAAACCGTGCCATGGGTGAACGTGGAAGTACTCCATCGACCGCCGCCGGGCCAAAGTTGGCATAGCACCCTCCGCCGAGGGCCGAGACAAACTCGAGTCCCCGTGATACAAAGTTGCCTACAAAATTAGACTCCATTTTTATGAAAATTGCAGTGATTACCGGCGCCTCCAGCGGAATTGGCCTTTTGACCGCGGTGGAGTTGGCCCGCTCTGGATTCCAGGTGGTGGCCACGATGCGCGATCTGACTCGGCGCACGGGCCTTGAGGAGGCTGCGAGTCAGGCGGGTGTGGGCCCGTATCTCGATATTCGGCGGCTCGATGTTACCGATTTCGATCTTATACCTAGCTTCGTCGAAAGTGTGGTGCGCGACTACGGTCGGGTGGACGTGCTGGTCAATAATGCCGGCTTCGCCGTCGCCGGCTTTGCCGAAGATCTCACGCTTAGCGAGATTCGCCTGCAGTTCGAAACCAATTTTTTTGGGCAGGTCGCCCTTACCAAGGCGGTACTCCCCACTATGCGGCAACAGCGCACAGGACACATCATCATGGTTTCGTCGATCTCCGGACTTCACGGAGCATTGACGGTGAGCAGCTACTCGGCTTCGAAATTTGCGCTTGAGGGCTGGAGCGAATCCTTGCGTCTGGAATCGAACACATTGGGGATCAAGGTGGTTCTGGTGGAACCGGGATCGTTTCAAACGGACATCTGGACACGAAATGCCTACATCGCAAGGAGAGTCTTGGAGGGGAGCTCACCCAATCGCGAGCGGGGCCAGAAAATGCGTGATCGTGTCCAGGCCATCCCCAAGCGCAACCCCATCCTGGTGGCTCGAACCATCGTTCAGATCGCCCACGATCCCAATCCTCGCCTGCGATACCTGGTTGGCACCGATGCCCGCATTCAGTTATGGCTCAAACGGGTGTTGCCGTGGAAATGGCACGAGAAACTGGTCGCGCGCGCGCTGAAGGTGGATTGAGCGGTGTTGCGTGCCAGTTCATCTTAGCCGTTGAAACCCTATTTCATTTCCCACGTTGTCCTCCCAAGTAAGGCGAGTTACCCCGGTTCTTCCCGGCCCGGGCACAAGGTCGAAGGTTGAATTCTGTGCTCGGTGCTGAGTCCTTACTTCCCTTCCACATCGACCCCCTTGATAGGTAGATCCCAGTGGGCAACGAGAATCTCAAATCGCCGCTGCTCTTCCTTTTTGAACGTGTCCTGGTCCGGATAGAGCTGTCTCTGGAGAGAGGCTTCGTCGAAAGGCTCGTTCGCCACCGTCGCATTCTTAAAGACGATAGTGACGCGATAATCCCACCGGCCATCTTCGGTCGTGTGATAACGCGGCTGATCGACCCAGACCTTCAACAGCCGACCCAGTTCAATTTCCTTCTTGAGGACGGGATAGTGATTCCGTTTGAAGAGCTGGAGGAATTCGTCGGCGTAGCCCCACTTGGCTTTGTAGTAGTACTCGACCGTGAACGGCTGGTTTGGTTCGGTCGGCGCGGATTGTGCGTGACCGCTGAAGATGACGGCAAGAACAACTGAAGAAAGCAGTGTTAAGCGCTTCATTCGAAGTCTCCTCAACTTTTGGGCTATCGACGAGTCTGATGGTGATAGTACGTCAAGGCTTCGCAACCGACCATAGAGAGCGGCGCGCTAATTCGTGTAGGGTTACTCTTGCACCTGGGGTGGGTTCAGAGTGAATGTCACGCGGTCTCGGGCTCCATCGTTGCCGTCGTGTTGCCCTGGGCGGTGAGAATTTTCCCGACCTTAACATCTTCCAATCACTAAGAGCGGGTGTTTGACCAGATGACTGGCGCGCCTTCTGACCAAATCCGGAAAAAGTGAGTGCGGAGAGCACTACTGTTACCCTAGCTTCCAATCATCGGTAGCCTGCTCCCAGAGTGCCGCTAGTTGTTGTCGGCAGTTATCCTGTGCTGCCAGTGGGACCACACAAACCACGCGATCCCGCCCACAATAATGACTCCGATGGCGGTATCGAACTGGTGGAAATATTTACCCATGGATCGCCAGTTCTCGCCCAACTTCATCCCGAAATAGGCCAGCGCGAAGCACCACGGCCAGGAACCTAAGAACGTGTAGATATGGAATCGGCCGCGTGGCATCCGCGCAAGCCCAGCGGGTAGAGCAATAAAGGTTCTGACCACCGGAAGCAGGCGGGCTACGAACACGGCCGGCTGCCCCCAGCGCTGGAAAAACCATTCTGCCCAATTCAGCTCGCGCCGGCTGAGCAGAATGTAGCGACCATATTTCTCGACCAAGGGACGCCCGCCATGGTAGCCGATCTCGTAGGCGACGAGCGAACCCAGATTGCAGCCTATAGCTCCGAAGGTCGCCACCCAAAAGAGGCTCATCCGGCCCTGGTAAACCAGATATCCGGCAAAGGGCATGATCAACTCCGAGGGTAAAGGAATACACGCGGACTCGACCGCCATCAGCAGCACGATGCCGCCATAGCTCATGTAGGCAATGACTGATTTAATGAAAATAAAGAGAGCCGCTAGAATCCTTTCAACCATTCCGTGATTGTAACGGAACGAAGTTTTCCACAGAGACACCGAAGCCGGCGAGGACGAATCAAGGCATGTTTGCCCGCACTCCCCATTCCATCCCAACGGCCCTAGTCGATGCCGAGCTCGATGGGCGTCTTGCGTGAAACCCTATCCGGGAGGCGGGCTCCCGTCGGAGTCTTGGCCACTTTGGCCCGTAGCCGGCATCGGGTGCGTTTTTCTCGGCGGGATGGAGAATCCTATATTGACTGCCATCGCTCTAGACCTGGGTAATGAGATGGTTCTTTCCGTCCAGATGGCTGCGCCAAACCACGACCAGTTCGACCGATTTCACCGCCACGTTGGTTACCGCATAAATGAAGTTGTTCGTGTTCAGAGTAGGGGAGGCGGAGCAGGCGTCAAGGTGCGAGCGGCATACCGCCAGTTATCCAGGTACCGACATCCTTCCCACAAGTTGCGCCTGGCGATGGCGCGGGAATATCTTCGTCGTGCTATCGTTCTACGCAGGAGACAATATGGTCCGCGGAGTGATCCCTCGCCAACCCGCCAAAACCGGACGCCATGAAGGTTCCCGCGCCATGCCGCGAAGGGGAGAATCGCGTGGCCCATCCCGTCAAAGGTCAACCAACGGCGGCAGAGCCCCCACGGCCGCCGGAAAGAAACCGGCCAGCGCTCCCAAAGCGTATAACCCAGTCGCGTCAGAACGGATTCGAGAAATCCTAAAGCGCCTCGACGGACTCTATCCAGCCGCGACTTGTGCTCTCGCCCACCACAGCGCATGGGAGCTGCTGGTAGCTACGATTCTGTCCGCCCAGTCCACCGACACCAATGTGAACCGGGTTACGCCCCATCTGTTCGCAAAATATACCAGGGTCCAGGATTTTGCGGCGCTCAAGCCGCAAGAGCTAGAACCAGATATCCGCTCAACCGGCTTCTTTCGCAACAAAGCAAAATCGGTGGTCGGTGCGGCAAAGAAGATCGTGAGCGACTTCGGGGGAGAGGTCCCCTGCGAGATGGAACAGCTGATCACCCTACCCGGAGTGGCCCGCAAGACAGCCAATGTTGTCCTGGGCACGTGGTTCAGCAAAGGGGTTGGCGTTGTGGTGGACACGCACGTGACGCGCATCTCGCGACGTCTCGAGCTCACAAAACAAGCCGATGCCGCGAAAATCGAGCAGGATTTGATGAAGATCATCCCTCAGGACCGCTGGATACTGTTTTCTCACCAGGTGATCTGGCATGGCCGCAAGCTGTGTACGGCGCGTGCCCCCAAGTGCGTTGACTGTTCACTTGAAAACATCTGTCATGCCGCCGACAAGACTTGGAGCACGGTAGAGATCCATAAGGGCGCCAAGCCATAGAAAGCGGTGAGACATCATCTCCGCCGCCCTGGCCGCCGAGAAACACGGCGTTCTGCGCGGCATTCGGCACCCGCTGGTTTTTACCTCTGTTTGGCGGATCTCCGTGCCACGTTCTCGGCCCCCACCGCGGTAGGATCGTGATCGTAATATTCGTAGGCAGACATCGGTTTGTCGTAGTTAAGGGCCCATGGCCGCCGTTCCGCCGGCAGCTTGTCGAGCACGCGGGCCATCTCGCGAATGTGAGTAGCGACTGCACCGCAGCAGGCACCGATGTAGTTCACTCCGATGTCTCGCGCCCGTTGTGCATAAGCCGCCATCTCTTTGCGGCTGAGCTGCAGGTTGTCCAGCTCGAAGGGAAACTCGGGAAGGCTGGTGAAATCAGGTTTGTCCGCGGGCGTGCGATAGGCCACAGGTTGTGCCGCTAAAAAGGCACCGGGCACGGCCCTGCGCATTTCTTCCAGTGGCTGCCACAGATGCACGGGTGGTCGCAGACAATTCATGCCCACAATGTCCGCACCGGCATCCACAAGTGCCTTGGCAGCTTCGGCCGCGCTTTTTCCTTCCGCAGTCTTATTTTCATTCTCAAAGCAAATGGTGACCATAACCGGCAGCCCGGTTTTCTTGGCGCAATCTACAGCGATCAGTGCTTCTCCGAGCCAGGAAAAGGTCTCGCCAATAATGAAGTCCACACCTTCCTCGACCTGAACGGCGAGTTGCTCGTCAAAGGTCGCTCGTACGCGATCCCTGGCAGCAAGGTCATCCGGTTCGTACATCCAGGTGAGACTCAAATTTCCGGCAACCAGGCAACGCTCCCCGGCAACCTCTTTGGCGATCCGTACCGCCTCCCGGTTCAGATCCTCGAGACGGTCCTGAAGTCCGACCGTCGCCAGCTTGTCGCGGCTGGCGTAGAAGGTGAGCGCTTGCAGGACCTCGGCGCCCGCCTCACGGAACTCGATGTGGAGCTGCCGCAAAGCCTCGGGATTCGTGAGCGCGACCTCCGGAGTAAACGGTCCCGCACGCACCCAGCCGCGCTTCTCCAGCTCGAGGAGATATCCGCCATCGCCCAGAACCGGACCCTCTTGCAACTTTTCGAGGATGCCTTTCTTCATGGTTGCTCCATGCTTAATTTTCTGCGTACTCAAATTCCGGCCGGATCGGCCGCCCTTCGGCGAAACGGCTGACTCGGAACGCCGAGATGTCCACGGTACGGGCTTGCCCATCGAGTATAAGTTCCGACACCACCAACCCGATTGCCGGAGAAATCTTGAAGCCCATGCCCGAAAAACCTGCCGCTACATACAGCCCCCGCACCTCGGGGACTTCACCCAGTAACGCCCGGGAATCTGGAGTAAGGTCGTAAATTCCGGTTATCCCGCGAACCAGTTCCGCATTTTCCAGCCGGGGAATTCTTTGGCAAGCGACGTCGGCAAGGGCGGCCAGTGATTCAGGCAGCGCCCTCTGGGGAAAATTCTCGGGATCGATGTCGCGCCGTCCGGTAAACGCCCCCAGCAGAGTTTTGTCGTGCCCTTCCGGGCGAAAATAGACGCACAGGACCGAATCGATGCAGGCACAGCCTCCGCCCTTCATTCCCACCGGATTCTTCAGAATGCAAACTTCGTGATATTCGGTTTGAATAGCAAGATCGATGCCAGCCTTGGCAAAAAGTGACTTGCTCCACTGCCCCGTGGCGGCAATTACTACAGGCGCTCGAATTTCCGCATGCTCGGTAGCAACGCCGCTGATCCGATCACCCCGAAGCAGAAGTTCAGTGACCAGAGTTCGCGGACGGTATTCAACGCCCAGCTCTCGCGCCTTACCGAGAAAATCATTTGCAACGCCCGCGCCATCACCGTAACCGGAATCCGGTTCATAGGCCGCCGCAGTCACATCGTCCACGCTCCAGTCCGGTTCCATTCGGTGCAGTTCCTCACTGGTAATCAGCTCTACTTTCACACCCTGCCGGCGCTGCATCTCGATATTGGCCTTCAACAGGCCAACTTCTCTTTCAGGGACAAGTTGCACAAACCCGGTGCGGCGGAAGTCGCCTTCCTGGCCAGTGATATCGGCCCAGTTCTGAAACATCTCCAGGCTCTTGAGTGCCAATTGCACTTCCGGCGGAAAGGTGTAGTGCATGCGAATAAGAGCTGAAGAGCGCCCACTTGCACCGCGCCCGACATAGTCTTTGTCGAGAATGATGATCCTTCCGGCTCTTCTTTTGGCAAGGTGATACGCAATCGACGTACCCATTACGCCGGCGCCGATGATGACGAAGTCAGCGGCATTTTGGTTGGCCCTCACGCACTAGCCTCCCGCTGTCGCCGGCGAAGATCGCGCAAGACCTGAAAAGCAGCGTTGTGACCAGGCGCGCCAGTCACGCCGCCCCCGGGGTGCGCACCTGCGCCGCACAGGTACAGTCCGGCAATCGGAGTACGATATTGCGACCAGCCCGGTACCGGGCGCATGAAGAACAACTGTTCCAGCACCAGATCGCCGTGAAAAATATTTCCCTCCGTCAGTGCGTACGTACGTTCCAGGTCAAGCGGCGTTAGAACCTGTCGGGCAACCACCGCCCCCGGCACATTCGGAGCATATTCGGCTATTTTCTTCACTACACGGTCGCCGAGCAGGTCGCGCTTTTCGTCCCACGTGCCCTGCTGCAGGTGATAGGGCACGTATTGTACAAAGCACGTCATGATATGGCGGCCTTTGGGCGCGAGAGTATCGTCGACGTTGGACGCGACCACACAATCCACCCACAACTCCTCGGGAATCTCCCCGAATTTCGCGATGTCGTAACAGCGCTCCGCAAACTCGAGCGACGGAACCAGAGTAAATAGTGAGCGCTGCGCCGGACCCGCTCCCGGCGGCATGCCTTTTACCCTCGGCTCCTCCGCCAAAACCAGATTTACCTTGGCGCAGGGTCCGTTCATTTTGATTCCTTTCACCGCGCGCCGAAAATCCTCAGGCAGCTCGCGCCCATCCACCATAGCGAGAAACGTGCGCTTAGGATCGGCATTGGAGAGCACCGTGCGGGAGAGAATTTCGGTTCCGTCTTCCAGCACAACTCCTCGCACCCGGCCGTTGCGAACATCGATCGACGCGACCGGAGCGGACGTCCGGATCTCGGTGCCGCGCTTGCGTCCTGCCGCCGCCAACGCTCCCGTGATAGCGCCCATGCCGCCGATCACATGGCCGTAAAAACCTTGCAATTCCTGCTCACCGCCGCTCAGCAGATGAAAAAGTAATCCCAAAGCCGTGCCCGGATCATAGGGCCCGCCGTGTTTGCCGTATACATTGTTGGCCAGGAAAAGCGTCTTGATTTTTTCCGATTCATAGTTGCGATCGAGAAATTCGCCCAGGCTCCCGGTCAGGAATGAAATCAGTTGCGCGATTTCAGCTCCCGTTATCCCACGAAAACGCTTCCCCGCCTGCAATAGGTCCCACCAGCCGGCCCAACCGTCACCCGCAAATTCGGGAGGAGGTTCAAGGAAAAAGGGCTGCAGATAGCGAGCCAGCTTTTTCAGCTGGGCATCGATCCGGACAAACATGTCCACGTCTCGGAGGGAAATCGTGCGCAGCTCCGCGACCAGGCGTTCTCTATCGGCCCACCAGGGGATCACCTGGCCGTCGGGAAAGGGAACTTGCAGCGCCGGATCACAAGCAACCATCCGCAGTCCGTGCGACGACAACTCCAGATCGCGGATCACCTCCGGCCGCAGCATGCTGGCAATGTAGGAGGTAGTGGATGCTCGGCAGCCGGGCGCGATCTCCTCCGTTACACAGCAGCCGCCCAGGATCTCACGCCGTTCCAGCACGAGCGTCTTCAGACCTGCTCCCGCCAAATACGCGGCTGCCGTCAGGCCGTTGTGCCCGGCTCCAACCACAACGACGTCATATTGCGAGGGACGCGGCATAGCCGAAAAATGACCCAGGGTAATCAGGGACGAATCTACAAGCAGGCCAAATCCTATCGTGAGTTTTTAAGGATTTGAAGCATTTTCTTTTTTTTAGCCGCCAGGATCATTGACCGTGAGTCATATGGCATTACAGGCTTGGCTTCTCGCTCCATCAGCGCCCGGCTACTCCTACCCCTCTTTTCCCGCCCAATACAGAAGCGCGCCCACCGCCACCAGAACCGCCGTCCCTCCCGCCACCTTGATAATTTCTAAAGTTGGGTTGGCCTCGAGAGGAGTTGGTAAGAATGAAAGCGCGATGGTTAGAGATGCCGTCGTGAATCCGAGGACTGCGAGCAACAGCGCCACCGGTTTCCCACCTGGGACACGAATCACATCGGGCCCTGCCGGTTCCCGCTGCAGGCGGATCATCGCCGCAAACAAAAATAAATAGGGAAGAAAATACGTGATGATACCCATGCTCACCAGCACGTCATAAGCACCTTTCACTGTGGTGCCAGCTTGCCCCAGGAAGACAAAGACCACTCCACACACCGCCTGCAGGATCAACGCAACGTAAGGAGTTCCCCACCGGGGATGGAGTTTTCCGAACACGGGGGGCAAAAATCGGTCGATGCCTGCGACAAACGGCAGGCGTGCGACCGCGGCCAGGTAAGCGCTTGCTGCGCCTAGATTGCTGAGCGCGATCAATCCCGCGGCAAGAGGAATGATCCAGAAAAATCCGATTCGTTCCGCGGTGCGCGTGATGGCCTGCATCAGCCCCTGCAAATTGCTGACCTGGTCGCGCGGGAGTGCCAGCAGCACTCCGACTGTGCCCACGATATAACAGAAGGTAACGACCAGCCCGCCGGTGAATAACGCAAACGGAATGGCCCGCCGTGTATTCTTGACCTCCTCTGCCATGAACGACGCCGTCTCGCAGCCACCCAGGGCGAACGTCAATGTCGACCAAAAAATCAGGTCCTTAAAACGGGTGCTGGGGATCAGCGCCCGAGCGTTGAACGGGGTAGCCGACCCAAAGCGATCGAAGGCAACAAAGCCCATCGCCAGAATGATGACCACCGGCAGCCACATGGCAAGTCCGCCAACATTGTGGAGCCATTTACCGACATCCAGACCAACAACGTTCACGATCGTGATCGCAGCCAAAGCAATGATTGAAAAGATGATGTAGAAGTGGACATCATTCGAAAGGTAATTCCACCGCTCTCCGCGCACATACAAGGCATTGCTGCCTGCGAAGTACAACACCGCGGGAAAATACGGCAGATTGCTCGTCCAATAAATCCAGGCGCAAAGAAAGCCCGCAAAGTCTCCGAATGCCCGCTTACTCCAAATGTATAGGCCACCTTGTTCGGGATAACGCGAGGACAGCTCGATAACCGACAGCGCCAACGGAGTGTAGAAGGTCAGCCAGGCTACAAGCCAGATAATGACTGCGCTCGGCCCAGCGCTGGCCGCCATGGCAATCCAGCGCAAGCTGACACCGGTTACCACATAGAACAGCACCAGGTCCACGAATCCCATGGCGCGCTTGGGTCGCAGCAACTCCGTGCCCACGCCGGCATGCTCAGCTACGTCTACATTCTGGCTCGTCACAGGGTCTCCGCCCGGAAGAATCGCTGTCAACCGGGATCTATTTTGCTACTAACCTAACACTCCTCCAATAGCGGAGACATTTTGCCTATCGGTTGGGCTTCCGATTAACTCAAAACTTGGAGCTTTTATGGGTTGGCTTCCTCCCGGTATTTTGTAAGACACCCGGCCAAAAAAAGGGGCCTTGCATGAGCACTTGTTCAATTTTCCCCGTTTATTTCTCGTGACCTTTTTCCCCGTGCGTGGTTTTTCAATTCAGGCTGGCGTCTTCGTCAACAGAAGGTTGCAACCTCTCGAAAGAATACCGGTTGGCAAGACTTTGCCTTCCTGACCGCGACCTTGATCCTGCTCGGTCTTATCATCGGCTCCAGATTTTCTATCGCCATCATCGGATAGGATCCGCGCAAGAGCTAGGAAGAAACCGAGGCCTAGGCGATTGGTACGGAGTTGAGCGCGCATTGTTTTATACAGCGGGCGATCGACAAACGCTGGAAACCATCAATCGCGACAGCCGCGAGGGTCGAGGACCAACTGTGGTCCACAGTCCGGGACCCGGCCGTTGCTCAACTCACGCCGGTTAAGGTCTAGCCGGGTCCGGGATGAACCATGATTGGTCACGGTGTACTTGTCAATCCCGAACCCTTCCGCACGGCAAAATGGGCGGGCCGCTCAGCATGAGCCTTCGTTCTCGGTGCCGATAGCTACATGAAGGCCGGCGAATTGGACATAAGCGTCCCACAAAACCCAGCGCTGCGGGGTACGGGAGGTGTGCGACTCGTTCAAGCTTTCAGGAGGCGGGCTTGGGCGAAGTCTGCTGCAGAAGTTCTACCAGCGGCATGCCTGCGGGCGGAACACCAACTCTCCCCTCGCGTACTATTTCTTTGGCACTTAGCTGTTTTCCGTAAAGGGCTTTGTTTGCTCCGCCGTCGGATCTCAGGGTCGAGCCTTCGAGTGACACGCCTCCAAAAATACCTCGTGAGCGGGAATAAGAGAGAATTTGCGCTTTCATTACCACGTCGGTTGCGGCCGAAGCGGTTCGTCCAACAGGCCCGGCAGCCACCGAGGCATCTGCCCCTAGCTTCACCTTACTGGACATCACCGAGTTCGCGCCTTGCTCGTTCATCACGAGAAGAACGAAGTCTGTGGCCTGACCGCCGATTTGGAGACCAAAGCTGCCTCCTTCGAGCGCGAACATCGCCGGGGCGCTCCAAGGACCTTGAAAATTCTCCCCCTTGCGGCAAACAATTACCCCGCGTCCGTAACTGGCGCCGAGAACGAAGCTGGCCTTTTTCACCGAGGGAAAAATGACAACGCACTCGGACCGGTTGAGCAGATCTCTGGGGATTCCCTTGTCAGGCATTGCCAGGATTTCTTGCAGAACATCACGGGATTCTTTCAGGCGGTTCTCTTCCTTGCTCTTTGCCAGCAGCGCCACCGGGGAGCATAGGCAAAGAACAACGATCATGAAGGTTTTCATAACCACTCCTCATGTTCAACGAACCATACGAGAAATTGCACCGCGGCATGGGCGCTTTTAACCCTTTTGGACATCCGCTGTGATGAATCGCTGCTGGTTCTTCTCAGGCCGGCACAAATTCCCTTTCAACTGTCGATTTCTCTGCAATTGAAGCTTCCCGGACTTTCGTTCGTGAACTGTCAGAAATGACAGTACGGGTGGCAGTGGCTCAAAGTCGGAAGGCAATATCAAGTCGGAATAGTGCGCAGCACATAGCAGTAGTTCTTCGGTGATCTCCTGACCAAAAACTGACAACACTTACAGTTCCGCGGCGCCGACAGTCGAACCTAACATTGCTGCGAGTCTATTGGCGCGGGGTTGCCATGATCAAGGCCAGAGGAATTTCTACACTTGCAGCAAGCCGCTCACTATCGATCTTTATTATTATTATTTTCCTTGCGTGCGCCGCCCGAGCTCAGCAGCCCTCGCAAGCTGTGGTCTCTGACCCCCTGGCACAATTAAATGGTTCTCTTCAGCGCCTCGTAATGCGCGTGTCACCTGCCATCGTTCAAATCGACGTCTTGGGGTATCGGCGGCCGTCGGATGACGATCGGGGAGATGAAACGCAGAAATCTGAAGCTGATGTCGTCACCGAGACAAATACCACCGGGTCGGGGGTAATCTTGGAAGCTGATGGATACATCATTACCAACGCCCATGTAGTTGAGGGCGCCCGGCGAGTGCGTGTAAGCATCGACGAAAGGATGCAAACTCCCCTCGAAGCAAACCTTCCACGCGGCCGCACATTCGAAGCGCGGGTAGTGGGGAAGTTTGAAGAAGCTGACTTAGCACTGCTGAAAATTGACGCAAAAGGCCTCCCTACAATTCGCTTGGCAGATTCCGATACCATTCAGCCGGGCGCCTTGGTGTTTTCGATCGGTAATCCAGAAGGACTGAAGAATACAGTCGGGATGGGGATTGTTAGCGCAATTTCGCGTACCAACGACGCTGAGCGGCCGGCCGCCTATATCCAGACTGATGCTCCCATCAACGCGGGGAGCAGTGGCGGTGCACTAGTTGATATCAATGGCAAGCTAGTCGGCATAACGAGCTTTATTGTCAGCGAGAGCGGGGGCAACGAAGGGCTGGGGTTCGCTCTGCCGAGCAATCTCGTTCAGTTGATTTACCACGAACTTAAGACGCAGGGCTACGTTCGAACCGGTGACATCGGAGTCAAGGTTCAAACGATTACCTCGACCCTCGCCGCAGGACTGGGGTTGTCACAGGATTGGGGGGTCGTCGTCTCCGACGTTGAACCGAATAGCCCTGCAGCGAATGCGGGATTGCATGTACAAGACGTGCTGGTAGCGTTGGACGGAACCCCTGTACGTGCCTTGCCGCAGTTTACCGCCAGCTTCTACACAATGCGTGCGGGAGACCATGTCAGCCTGGAGGTGCTACGCGGTGCGCGGCGGCTGACATTCGATTTACCGATTCTAGAGAAAAACGAAGAGCCCGACGATCCCATCGACTCGATTTCAAATCAAAGCAGTCCGATTGCGGAACTGGGTATCCTGTGTATCTCCATGAAGGAGAGATCTCGAGCGGAAAATTTTGAACTGCGCTCCGATTCTGGCGTAGTGGTTCTCGCCAAGCTGGCTCACCCTACATTGCGAACAAGTCTGACTGCGGGTGATCTCATTCGTTCCGTGAACGGCGCCCGGGTATCGACGGTAAAAGGGTTGCAGTCCGCGCTCGAAAAGTTCAAGTCAGGCGATCCCGTAGTATTGCAAATTGAACGCAGGCGCCACTTGAAATACGTGGCGTTCGAGATGGACTAAGCCGATTCGCTGCTCGGTGATCACTTGAGGAAAACGGCTAATGTATCAGCAAAAACCTGGCCAACGAGAATGTCGCAGGACATTCGATGATTTATCTTGCCAATGATTGAGCACGCCAGCTAGTTTCTTGTGTTGGCCGGATCGCCTCCGTTTTGTTCATGATACGACCGCAATCGGCGGAATTGAACTCAGTTTTCGATGCCGAGTAGAACGCAATCAACTGACACGAATCACGTTACCCCCGGCTGAACTCGCCGCCGGCCATCGTCTTGCATGAACACGGGACGGTTGTCATTATGGAGGCATGCGTACTGTCTTCGAGGCAGCGGGCGGCAACGACGGCCTGTACCGGCTTGCCGCAGCCTGGCATCTCCGGGTGATGGCCGACGACGTAGTCAGCCATGCGTTCAGCCACGGTTTCCATCCCCGGCATGTCGAGCGAATTGCCGCTTATTGGGCTGAGGCACTCGGTGGACCCGGCACGTATTCCGACTCCTATGGTGACGAGACCACCGTCATCAGGATGCACAGCGGCAATGGGGAGCACGACGAAATGAACCGCCGCGCGATCGCTTGCTTCGACCAGGCTCTGGCTGATGTCGGACTAGCCAACGACTGTGCGCTGCGACAAGTGCTGCACGACTACTTCGCCTGGGCGACCACTACAACGATGTCCCGCTACCACCAGTCCGCTAACGACGTACCTAGCGGTCTCAGCATCCCACACTGGTCATGGGACGGACTCCAGGGGTAGCAACCAGGGGTAAGACCAACCTCTGACCTGCACCACACCGGATTGCCCCCACTTCGAACCTGTTCGGCGACTTACTTCAAGGCCCAGCCGGCGTCAGCGTCGGATCGGTCGCACCGGCAATCGATGTTTCTAGTCGGTTTGTTACAGCACGGTTACAGCAGAAACTAGAAAGCTTTCGGATGTCGGTTTATTGCGAAAATAGACCAATCCGTCTGACGGGCGTGGTCGACCCCTCAAGCTGACGCCTTTAGCCCGAACGAAGATCCGTCGACTGCTTGCGCAAATTGGCGCAGTGAATGATCTGTTCTTCGGGCTCCTTACCGGGGTCTTTACCGCGCTGTGCGCGGGTCGGGAAGCGCTTGAGCCAACCGTTTCACGGCGGATTCCAGTTGCTTGCTCGATCTGGCCCAGCGACCATCCCAGGCGTCCTAGCGCCAGGACTTGCCGTTTCGTCTCTTCGTTCAAGACGTTCGCCATGCGGAGCGAGGTCTCAAAGCCCTCCCTCCGGTGTCTACGTCCTGGACCCCGACAAGGGCGATTATAGCAACCTGGATCGGTCGAAATTAACCTGCTAAAACCTGCTTGATCCTGCATATACCTGACATTCGACCGGCTCTCCACTTGTCTGAGGGGGGCCTGCCGGGGCAGCCATCTCAAGAATAGGCGCTACCCTATCACTGCCCCTTGAGAATCCCTCAGCATTCGTCGTAGAGAAGACTGACGAGACCTTTGGGAGGAAGACTTTTTTAAGAGAACCTAATCCACGATGAGTGTTTCTGGCGCGTGAATAAGTATCTTACCTCTGTGCTTGGTGATCGCTCTTTTGCGCTCCCATTTTTTTAGAAGCCGAGTGGCATTGAGCAAACCTACATGTGCCAACCTACCGAGCTGCTCATTCGTGATTTTCACCTCGATTCCTGCCGGATGGCATCGTCCGGTGCGGTGCCCCAGATGAACCAGGGCGCAAGCCAGCCGTTGCTCAGCTGTTCCCGTGAGCAGGTGCAAGTGGCGTTCCGCGTAGGCCGAAATATAGCCTAGGGCAATGCGCAACGCATTCTCGGCCAGCTGAGGATAGACACATGAAAGGTCGCGAAGATCGGAATGTGCCCAACTGTAGACCCAGCAATCATAAGCAGCCTGAACGCTTCCCATATAGTCCGCAGCATGTGTGAACAAAGTACCGATGCCGAAGACATCTCCAGGAATTAACCAGCGCAGAAGATGTGCTTCGCCACCTTTAGTGGTTCGGTAGTAGGTGGCGCCTCCGGAACGCAAAAGAAACAGATGGGTGGCCTTAGCACCCCCCTGAATAAGGATGTCTTTGGCGGAGACCCTGCGACAATCCGCTACCCCTAAAATTAACTTTCTATTGTGGCTGGTAATGCCGTCCAGGAGCAGCGAGTTTGTCGGAGCCAGATATGGAACTCTGCTGAATGTATTCATAAAATTGTGGTTGCGGCAATATGCCTGAATCTATTTCGAGGAGTCTGCCGATTTTCACAACTGTCAATTTTGACAGGCGTCGCTCGGCTGGGTGCAATCATAAGATTTGGAGTCTCTCAGACCGTGAATTTGCTGTCGGTTCGGTAACTTCTTAGACGACGACAACCAGCAGTTTGGCTCTTGTTAACGCGAACCTCGCTAAAGAACGAAGGCAGAATCCATGACACAATCCGGTTGCGGTCATGCGAACTGAGGTATTGCTAGCTTGGCTTGGAATCGAAGGTCTAGTGATTCTGTTTTTGCTGTTTAGCAGCCACCGCGGCCGTTCGACGAACAACACGCTGGAGACTTGTTACGCCCTGGGCAAGATCATTGCAAAATTCTCGCAGAGCATCGCAGCCAGCAATTTCGATCAACTCGACGCCATCGTCGAGGGTGGGATGCGCGACGTTCTTGAGCTGATGGGGGCCGGGCGTCTCTGCTGGTACCTGAAACGAGACGGCAGCACCAGCCTGGAGCGCATCTATTCGGTGCTAGC
This sequence comes from Terriglobales bacterium, assembly GCA_051986135.1. Taxonomy (GTDB): domain Bacteria; phylum Acidobacteriota; class Terriglobia; order Terriglobales; family Acidobacteriaceae; genus Gp1-AA122. The sequence goes on from JBPYDQ010000684.1 coordinate 32,577, forward strand.
CCTAGGGTCTTTCCCTTCCCCGTCCACTATAGGTGTGGAAGCAATTCCATATTCTTCTGAATGCCTGATGAATGGAGAGATCCTCGCCCTGGAATCGCTGGACGATTTGCCACCCGAGGCAGAGCGCGATCGCGAATTCTACAGGCGAGAGCTGATAGGCGGTCTAATCCTTATTCCGTCCAACTGCGGTACGGCTAGCAAGGGAGTGTTAGGGATTGCATCGGCTACCAAAGGAGCGCATTGGTCCGAGGGATTCTTGAGCCAGTTGACGGTATTCAGCAACCTGATTGTCACCACTTTCGAACGTAAGCTTGCCGAGCAGTTACGTCGGGATAGCGAGCGGCGATTTCGCTGCCTTTTCCAAGAAGCGCCGATCGGAATTGCGCTGGAGGACACGGAGGGCAGACTCCTGTTCGTAAATCCAGCGCTTTGCACGATGCTCGGATACGCGGAAGAGGAATTGCTGGGCATGAGCTCGGCTCAGTTCTCTAATATCGAAGATCACAATAACGAGTTGCCCCGTCTCAAAGAGCTGCTCAATGGGTCTATTGAAAGTTATCGAATGGAGAAACGCTTCTTCCGCAAGGACGGAAGTGGAATTTGGGCGCGGGTGGACATATCCCTGCTGCAGGATCACACTGCAGATCCCCCTTTGGTGCTGGCTATGCTGCAGGACATAACCGGTTACAAAACGGCGGTTGGGGAGCTCAGAGAAACGCAATCGAAGTTGGAAAAACTGGCTCATCGTCTGATCCAAGTACAGGATGACGAGCGCAGCCGCATCAGCCGCGAGCTGCACGACGACATCGGTCAGCGCCTGTCTTTGTTTGGCATCGAGCTGGATCTATTGGGCCGCTCCTTAACGAAGTTAGGATATGACCGGAAAGGCGAGCAAGCCGCTCTCTTGCATTCCCAGGTAAACGAGATCATCAGCGATCTTCATGACCTCTCGCACGCCTTGCACTCGACCAAGTTGCAACATCTTGGTCTGCGAGCTGCGCTGCGCGATCTGTGCAACCGCATTTCCCAACGCCATAAAGTGGCGATGGAACTTTCCGAGGAGGGGGGAATGCGGCTCCCCTCAGAAGTGAATCTGTGCTTCTATCGAGTGGCTCAAGAAGCCCTGAATAACGTTCTGCGACACAGTGCGGCAGAGCAGGTTTTTGTCACTCTGAGCATTTCCAATGGGATTGCCCAGCTAAGCATCAAGGACACAGGAATCGGGTTCGATACTTCTATTTATTCTCAAGGCATCGGATTGTTGAGCATGAGGGAAAGACTTCGCATGATGGGCGGGGAGTTTGAGCTCGAGTCAGCCCCGGGCAAAGGGACAGAGGTCACCGCCAGGCTTCACCTGCCGGTTGAGGGCGCTGCCTCCCAAGGCACGGCATAAAACAATCGCTTCCTGGGAAGTGCTAAGCCACCTTCTGCGGGGGTCGTTCCTGCGGTTTAGGAACAACGGCCATCGCCGCTGAAAAACAGTTGAAACTCCACGGCTCCAGTTCCACGTAAAGGCCGGGATTCGACATTTCCGCGCCGTCACGGTCATAGGTTACTTCCGACAGTGTGTCGGATAACCGCCACACGCCGCCCCGCCTGTCGGACCAGGGCACTTGAACCCGGCCTTGAACCGTGCTGCCGCTGAAATTGATTACGATGAGATGTCGATTCTCATCTTGCTGCCAGGTCCAAGCCAAGAGATTCTTGAAGCTTTGATTATCTGGCCAACCCGAGCATGGACACAAAGTCCATTCACCGTCGCGGAAGGCGAGATCGCCTAGACTCTTTAGCAGTTTTTCGTAAAAGGCACGCAACTGCTGATCGACCGGCTCCTGCGGACGCCTGCGCAGAAATACCGGAATTCTTTTCTTGCGCCCTTCAAACTGGCCCTCATGGAAGAGCCGTGCTCCAGGAACGGTTGCTATCACCACCGCGGCAGCACGCTCCTGTGCCGGCGAAAAAGTGGCTGCGGCCCGCGGTTCGTCATGATTCTCGATGAAATGAAGCAGCTTCTGTTGATAGCTGAGATTCCCAGCGAGATGAAGTCGGATGCTCTCGGCAGTTCCCTCTTGCAGTCGGTCGTAGAGCCTTTTGTCATAACAGAAGCTGAAACCGTGCTGTTGCAGCTCCCATTCGAGATCCCAGTAGGCCTCGGCAATTAGGATCAACGAAGGATGACTCTGCTTGACAGTAGAAATGACGTCATCCCAATAGTCCGTTGGCGGCCTCGGACCACTGCGCCCCTCCCAGGTCCGCTCGAAGATCGAGTTCAGCAATAGCATTGCCATATCGCAGCGAATGCCGTCGCATTGAGCGGCGATGCCGGTCAGGGTTTTGATCGCCGCTTCTCTTAGACCTGGATTAAATGCGTTCAGTTGCAAAACATCGGGCCATGCCGGGAAATAGGGATCGCGACCACAGGCAAAAACCATGCCACCCAGCTGAAGGTACGATCGAGGGTTACTCTTAAGGTCCTCATCCGTACCGGTAATAAAGTACTCCGGATGCTTGCTAACCCAGGAATGGTCCGGGGCAACATGGTTGGGTACGAAATCGAGAACGAGGCGCAAGCCGCGGCTGGCAAGCTCCCGGCGAGCGATTGCCAGTCCCTTGGGACCGCCCAGTTGTGGGTCAACAACGTATCGTTTCACACAATAGGGAGAACCAACATTATCTTCCGGGGAAAAATCAGGCAACACGCGACGGAAGTCGTCGAGCAAATCCCGGTTTCGATTGGCGATGGCAATCCCAGCGGGACTTCGTTCCCAGACTCCCATCAACCATACCCCGTCAAAGCCGAACTGCGCGATTTCGTCCCATATCTCAGAAGGTACAGAACCCAGGTCCACCTTAGGACCAAATTTCCGGCCCAGCTCGAACAGCCAAACCCAGGTGTTGATCTCGTACAAAACGGGATATTTAGGCCACTTTAACATTGCTGTCACTCGCAATTTCAGAATTGGCAAACACACCCCTCTTCCCAGTTGCGAGAATCTGTCTGCCTTCTATCCGGCCGAACAGCTCAATTAATTTCGCCACTAGGCCGGTCCAGCCAGTTTGGTGACTCGCTCCCAGACCGGCTCCGTTATCGCCATGGAAATATTCGTAGAAGAGGATGTAATCCCTCCACTCGGGATCCGTCTGAAATTTTTCGGTGCCTCCATAGACCGGTCTTCGACCGGACTGATCTCGCAAAAACATCCGTGTCAATCGGGTGGTGATCTCGTGCGCTACCTCGAACAGATTCATCAACTTCCCCGAGCCGGTGGGACATTCGACCTTGAAGTTATCGCCGTAATACAAGTAGTAGGACAACAAGGCTCGAATCAGCAGGGCATTCACTGGCATCCAGATCGGTCCACGCCAATTTGAGTTTCCCCCGAACATGCCCGTGTCGGACTCGGCCGGAAGATAATTTACCCGATATTCCTGACCCTCGACCGCCAGAGTATAGGGATGTTCGGCATGGTAGCGGGATAAGGCTCGGATGCCATAAGGACTGAAAAATTCGTTCTCGTCCAGCATCCTGGAAAGAATTCTGCGGAGCCTATTAGGATTCACCAAGGCTGCAATCCCGCGGTCGCCAACACCCCGATTGCCCGGGCCCGTCGGATGGATACTGTCCAGCATTTCAGGCATCCTGCTCACACGCTCGCGCAATATCTCCAGAACAACGGGAACTTTTTCCCGCTGCCATGGTTCAATCACGGTGGTAGCGCAAATGGGTAGCAAACCCACCATGGAGCGCACTTTGAGCCGCGCCGCATTGCCATCGGGAAGACGCAGTACATCGTAGTAGAATCCGTCTTCCTCATCCCACATACCCGAAGCGCCGGCATGATTCATAGCATGTGCTATCCAGAGGAAATGGTCGGCGAACTTGGCCGCGATCTGCTCGAAGTAGCCTCCGGGCTCGTGAGCGGCTAGCTCGATAGCAATTTCAAGCATGTTCTGACAGAACAAAGTCATCCATGCCGTGCCATCGGCCTGTTCGAGATGACCGCCTCCCGGCAACGGCGCACTTCGATCAAAGACGCCGATATTGTCCAAGCCAAGGAAACCGCCTTCAAACAAGTTCCTTCCAAAACGGTCCTTGCGATTGACCCACCAACTGAAGTTGAGCATTAATTTGGAAAACGTTCGCTTCAGGAACTCGAGGTCGGCTTCGCCTCGAAGCGCTTGCTCCAGTCGATGCAAAAAAATGGCAGCCCAGGCGTGAACCGGAGGATTTACGTCGCTGAAGTTCCACTCGTAGGCCGGAAGTTGGCCGGTGGGGTGCAGAAAGAACTCCTGCAACAATAAATCGAGCTGCTCCTTGGCGAAATCCAAATCCACTGTCGAGAGTGCGATGGTGTGGAAAGCTAAGTCCCACGCTGCATACCAGGGATACTCCCATTTGTCGGGCATCGAAATGACACGCTGGTTGACCATATGTAGCCATTCGCTGTTCCGCATTTGCGGAATTGGCCCCTTCATGGGATCGGTCCCGTGTTCTTCCAGCCATTTTTGCAGGTCGAAGGCAAAATACTGCTTGGTCCACAACATGCCAGCCAAGGCCTGGCGCATGACACGAGCTTCGTCTTTGCTGACCCGTTCAGGAGTAATGGCACGATAGAACTCATCGGCATCCCGCTCCCGACTTCGCATGATCTCGTCAAATCCCAGAAAGGGGTCCGCCACGTCTTCGGGTGAACCGTTTAGCCTCAAGCGGATAACCGCGGTTTCACCCGCTTTTATTATCAACCGATAATGTGCCGCGGCTTTAGTACCGCGGTGCTCAGGATTGACGGCGTCTTGCCTTCCGTGGATTACAAAGCTATCAAATCCATCTTTTACGTAGCGACTACTGTTCGGTGATCCAAAGAGCCTCTCGTTATTGGTTTCATTCTCGGTAAACAGGAAGGAGGTTGCGCTCTCGCAATTTAGATAGTGTTCCCCGAGTTTTCTGTGCGAAGCTACCAGCACGCCGGATCCATTCTTGCGAGGCCCTTCCTCTATTGACGGCTTCTCTTTTTCGGGCCACCATGACCAAGTGTTGCGAAACCACAAGGTGGGCAGCACGTGTAGCGGAGCCGCATCTGCTCCCCGATTGCAGATGCTGACCTGGATGAGTATGTCTTCGGGAGTTTTCTTGGCATATTCCACGAAAACGTCGAAATAGCGGTCTTCGTTGAATATGCCCGTATCTATTAATTCGTATTCCAGATCGTGCCGCCCGCGCTGCCGGTTGACTCGGACTAGATCGTTGTATGGAAAAGCAGCTTGCGGGTACTTGTATAGATATTTCATGTAAGAGTGAGTGGGCGTATTGTCGAGGTAAAAGTAGTATTCCTTTACGTCTTCTCCGTGGTTGCCCTCACCATTCGTCAGACCGAATAAGCGTTCTTTGAGGATAGGATCCCGACCGTTCCACAGGGAGAGAGCAAGACAGAGAAGCTGATTGTCATCTGAAATGCCGGCTATTCCATCCTCCCCCCAGTGATAAGCGCGGGAACGCGCCTGATCGTGGGTGAAATAGTTCCATGCATTGCCGTCATGACTGTAGTCCTCTCGAACCGTTCCCCATTGTCTCTCGCTCAGGTAAGGCCCCCACTTCTTCCACGGAACTCGCGCCGCGCGCGCTTCGATGAGTCGTTGCTGTTCGGCTTGCCTGGTATCGCGCATCATCTTCATCCTTATGGTTCCGAAGCGGTCGCGGCAACCCGGTCGATTGCCGCACCGATCCTTGGTTAACAGTTGGGGAGATTATCTGCCTTGTATTTACCTATGTCTTTCTATTCGCTGCCGCCCTGGCTGGTTTCGGAAGCCTCCCATACATGGGTGATTGCGAGGTAATCTGAAGGGAATCCACCCCGTCAAGTCGATGTTCCCGGTGAAACAATGTGACCACGATAGAGGCCGGCAAAGTTCTTTGCCGAACGTTTTGTTGTGTTTCTTCTTCAGGTCGAAACGCCGCGCTCGAAGCTCGAAAGCCTTGTCCGCTCTCACATCGGCGCCCAAGATTCACGTTTGGATTCCGGAGTCTTCGTCTGCGGCCGGCTCGATCACCCGGGAGCTGCCAGAATCGCCGAGGCCGTGACCACTTCTGCCAGCACTCGCGTACGAGAACAATTTCAATGAGGCATGGCTGTCCTCGATGACGAATTACTCGACTGCGTCGGCCGCCGGCGATGCCGGTTTCAGTGTTAACGGAGCGGACATGCGAAAGCTCAGCGCGGATTCGGCGGGCAAGGTGATGTCATTATTCCCAGTCATTCCTGCGCCCGCAGTGCCTGCGCCGCCGCCCACGAGAGCGCCGATCGCTGCTCCCTTGCCACCCCCCGCCAGACCGCCAATCAGGGCACCGGCACCTGCGCCTCCGCCCACGATGGTTGCTGTGCGCTTGCCTTTTCCTTTGGAAGATTGAGCCAATCCAGCGGTCTGGATGTGATAAGGAGTGCCGTGGATGTTCAGTCGATCCAGTGTTAGGTTGAGACTTGCACCACCTTTGAAATGACCGGCGGCATGTGCTTCTGTGACGACGCCCGAGACGCTTGACCCGGTGGGAGCTACAGTCGTGCCATCCACGACGATGGGCTGAGCTAAGGCGCCTTCAAAACGCTGGCCCGGCTGGCTTGATTTTGAGTCCAAGGGCTGTTGTAGACGCACAGTAACCACCGTCCCACTCGGAATAACTAGCGGCTGGGGTGCTGGCGGCTCAGGTGGCGGCTCGGCTGGGCGTGGAGTCGCCACCTTGGCTGCCGCCGGCGGGCTCAGAGGAGGCTGGGCTGTTGGCGCCTTCTCTTGAGCAGGGGGTTCGGGCGTTGACGGTTTCTCCGTCGTAGGGTGATCTTTGTCAGTGTATGCCTGCCCAGTAGTTGGGTGATCTTTATCAGAGGTCCCTGTCGAAGCAGATTTGCGATTGCAAGCCGTCGCAAAGAAAATCACCAAAACGAGAGAAATGATAATGCTCCGGCCATTCATAATTTTTCTCTCTGGCAAGCACGCTACAAGGTCGGCCCGTTTGTGGGAACTGTTATATCTGACAGAATCAACAGGGATTGCTGAGCTCTCCGTCGGAGCGCTCGTTCGCCAGCTGCCCTTCGGGGTACTCGAGGGAACCAGCGGAGAAGGTTATTTCAGGTTGCTTGGAAAAAACAAACTCGAGAATGGCGATACGAACGTTCGACCGGCAAGCGCCTCTCTCATCGCCACCGGAAGATCGATATGCATCCGCGCCTTAAGCACGTAGCTTGCTCCCATACTATGGGCGGCTTGAACATAGTCATGATCTTCTTGGACCGTGAGGAAGATTAGCTTGGACCAAAGTCCCAGACGCTTGACTTCCATGGCCGCCCGCATTCCGTCAAGTCCTGGCATGGCAATGTCCAGCACCAGAATGTCTGGCTGCAAGTCGATGGCTGCCTCCACAGCCTTGATCCCGTCCCGCACAGTCGCGACAATCTGGAACCCGTCCCCCAGGATTTCACAGACGCTCCTCAATATGCCTTCATGATCATCGGCAAGAACTACCGTGGGTCGATCGGATTGGGTCATCGATTTACCCGGAATCCAAGCATCAGGGCCGTACATCTGTTGCATATCGCCCTTGGCCGGGCAGTACAACTGTCAACAAAAGACATAGCCCAGTTGGGCCTAAGTGTCCTGATTGTCCGGGCGGGCTCCGTGAATCTATTAGGTGATTCTCACTTCGAAGGAGCAGTATACGCTATAGGTGACGGGTGCAGCATAGTCCCAGGCTTTCTATCTTTCAATGCCTAAGCGAGCCCGGTTTCTGAACGGCTCAAATGGCTCCGATGGTGCCATAGGGGGCAAGCACACCACCGCCCTCGACTGGCAGCACCGGTTTAAGGGACGCTAGCCTTCAAAAATGAAAGGAATCCGATTGGGTGAATACGCCTAGCCGAAAACTACGTGATGTCGCATTGCATACTGCACCACCTCAGCATCGTTTCGTAGTTGCAGATGTTCCATGATGCGGTATTTGTGGAACGCCACTGTACGTGTCGTGAGATTCAGCTCAGCGGCAACCTCTTTCATAGACCGACCTTCGGCCAGTAACTGAAGCACTTCTATCTGCCTCTCAGTCAAGTCGGATC
>JBPYDQ010000685.1:0-17213 GCA_051986135.1 Terriglobales bacterium
GTGTTCAGCAGGTACTCGTAGGCCGTGGTGTCGCCGTACCTGGCAAACTCGAAGTTGTGGTTGTGATAACAAAACTGAATGCCTGCTTTCTGGGTGGTCTCACCGGCCTTGTTGAAAAGCTCCGCCAACCGTTTGTAGTCGTCGAATGATTTCCGCTCTTGTGGTTGAAGAATTGCATTCACCATGTATTTAAGTCTGAGGTTTTCTGCGTCTTCGACGTGCTTATCCCAATTCGTTTTCACATTCGCCAACAGGTAGTGGCCGCTTGAAGCAACGATTCCGTTGTCGCTTAGTATTTTTCCGAACTCCGCTGGAGACTTCCCGTACAACGAATAGATCTCAACGTCCCGGTAGCCGATATTTGAGACTTGCTGGATGGTGCCGGCAACGTCTTTCTCGAGTTGATCGCGCACAGTGTAGAGCTGGAGACCAATGGGCTTTCGGTAAGGGTTGCCAAACAAGGTCTCGGGTAGTTGGCTGGAAATCGCCACCACGGTCCCCCCCAGTCCTGTAGTTCGCAAGAAGTCTCTTCTGTTCATGACGGGATTAGCTCTCCTTTGCTGTCAGAACTAAAAAACAATGCCCTAACAAATTAATCGAGCCAACGTCAAGCTGGCGGCGACAATTACACCTTCACGCCAACGTAGGGTCAAAGGCATTCTACCTGACATGAGGATAGGAGCTAGGAGTTATTGAATTATCGCTTCGGCAGTGAGCACTGCCCGCTACTCCAATGAAAATCTGTCGATGATGCGCTGGTAACGCTCATCGAGCAGATTCTGTCCAACGAACAGAGCATCAGAAACCTCGGCCGCGGGCAGTGAAGGGTACTCACGGCCGGTCAATGGATAATGAATCAGCGTTCCACTTCAGAATTGAAGAGGGTTTGGCGACACCCTCGCTCTTGAGCGCACGAGCCCAGAACATGCAATATTGCTAGCATTTTCTCCAGTTAAAGTTCTGCCCTGGGTTGGAGGTTTTCTGAGGATTTTCGGGCTTTTCTGGCGATTAGCTGATTAGCTGAGCCTAAAGCCGGTTGGACAACAACGGCCTTACGCAGCACCTTCTAGAAACGGCCCGCGACCTAGAAACGGCCCGCGAGCCAGCGGTAGGTGAATCGCACGATGCCGGCATAGTGGAATTTGAACGGAGGACGATTTGGGTGGCTACCCAAGAAACCAGGATGGTAGGGAACCCTAGATGGCGGGCGGATTCGCAGCGTCGACATATTCCCGGAGTACGTCTGCGCTCCGAGGCTTGCCTAAATACAACCTCGTGTTTAGGGGAACCCTGTAGCCGAAGTTTCAGTGACCCGCGGAGAGAATTAGCTTTTGCACCCGCCAGTTCAACAACTCGCTCACATAAAGCTCACTTTCCGACGGGCATGCAATTTCGTGGATCCACCCGAACTGCTTCAGTTGTTTGCCGGATTCTCCAAACACTCCTAGAACTTTTCCGTCGAGACCTAGCTTGTAAATGCGGCCCGGGTAAGCATCGGAACTAAACAGCACCTGGTTCGGCGCAGGAGTGATGCAGATTGCCCAAGGCGAGCCAGGCGCCATGGTCTGCGAACCCGTGATCGGTAACACGGGCTTATTACCGATGGCCGGACGGGCGTTCCGATCGAATGGCACATCGATGGTGATTTGCCGAAGGAATTTTCCGTCGCTATCGAATACCTGGATGCGGCGGTTGCCGCGATCGGCCACATAGACGTGGTTCTCCGCATCGATGGCGATGCTGTGAGGAACGTTGAACTGCCCCGGCTGGTCACCGGGTTCGCCCCATGACTCGATCCAGTTACCGTTCTTGTCAATCTTGGCGATGCGCGAATTGATATAGCCATCGCTAATATAGGTGTTACCTGCTTTATCCCACGCCATGTCAGTCACCTGGCGGAACATCCCGTCTACAGGAGGCAGCGGCGGTTTCGGGTGCTGGAGAGGCGCGTTTTTTTCGTCAGACGCCTCCTGCTTGCGTCCGAACACCATCACTATCCGACCCTCCGCATTAAATTTGATTACCATGTCCGAGCCCTTGTCAGCCACCCAGATGTTGTCATCCTTATCGACCTTTACGGCATGCGCAAAAGACCAGGCGTAGAGATTGTGGCCGATCTCCCGCAAAAATTTACCGTCGGCGTCGAATTCCAGTAGTTGGGCCGCAGCGGCTCCGTAGGCAGGGCCGACCGTGTTGCCGCGCGATAACACGAAAATGTGTCCCCTGGAATTAACCGCCACCCCCGCCGCTTCACCGAGATAGAGGTCCGCCGGAAGTTTCAGGAAGTCGGGGACCGATTGGAATTGGATTTCCGGCACATGTGGTTGTTGCGCAAACACGAAGCTGGTCAGAGGGAGGAATAGTAGAAAGATGGCTCGTCTCATTCAAATCTCCGAGCTACACGAGCAAGATCCGTTTAAGGCCGATTCTCGGGCCTTAACGGTGGGTAGTCCGCCGATTGGGTTTGGTCGGGTACCGTCCCAAAAATATATCACCCGTGGCCCAAGCAAATTCGCTGTTCCCCTCCGTTACATCTCCATTGGGCAACATGTCGGCCGGGGACGGGGCCCGAGTCGTCCCCCAATCACAAGGCTTTTGACCTACTCTACTCTAGGTGCTTCCAGTACTTATCGGCGAACAACGAACAAAAGCGCTACCCGCGGTGCATGCGTGTAGGCACGTCGCATATCACTGTGCCCTGCTTGCTGTCAACCTCAAACCCGAGTTCCACGGCATTCCCAGCAAATTGTCGGGCATTGCCGGTGAATGGATAGAATCTAAGCGGTGGCCGATTATAAGCGCATCGAGCGACGTTGCCCAAGCAAGCGTTAGGCTGAGATCTCCTTGTACAGGCTCATTGTCTGAATCGCCTGTCTGTTCGACGAATTGCGAGCCGACCGCTCGATTCTCTCCAGCGGCGCTACGGCGCCTTTCTTTAGGGTGGCGGTCGATAGACGCCTGCTTCCGGCGAACTCGTGGTCATGATCGGCGACAGTATCGAAGCCGATGTGGCGGGGCGCAGACAACGCGGCCTAAAAGCCGCCCTGGTCAGGGCTGGAAAGTTCCGTTCGAGCGATCTCGAGCGTGCAGTTCAGCCCCACCTCGTGTTTGATACGATTGCCAATCTACCCCGCTGGGGGAACGGGCAAAGTGCATGAAGAGAGGTATTTATGCAGCTTTATTTAGTTCAACACGGCGCAGCAAAAAGCGAAGCGGAAGACCGGCAGCGGAGATTGACCGCAGATGGCGCGAAGACGGTCGAGCTGATGGCCGAGTACCTGGCGAAGTTGAAGCTGCACATAGACCGCATTGAACATAGCGACAAGGAACGCGCGCGGCAAACGGCAGAGATAATGGCAACACACCTGCATCCAGCTGATGGCACACGACAGGTCGCAGGTCTGGCCCCGAATGACGATGTTGGGCCCATGCGCGAGCGACTGCAAAATGAATCGAAGAGCCTGATGATTGTCGGCCATCTGCCGCATCTCAGCCGCTTGCTTTCCGCGCAGCTCGGGGTGCAACAGGATCGGACACTGGTGACCTTTCAGATGGGCGGAGTCGTGTACCTTGAGCGCGATGACAACCGAGAGTGGCGGCTGCGCTGGGCGGTGGTTCCAGAGTTGTTGCCAGAGCGCGCGACGCAACAACCGAGCGCAGCCTGAACCCGCGGATACATCAGTCACGGCGGCATGGCCCTATAGTAGTGCCACCCTTGCTCGGCCTCAGGTCTACGATGAAAAACATACTTGTGACTGGGCGGCCAGGAATTGGAAAGACCTCGATGGTCGGGGCCGTCTCCCGAGAGTTTCCGCTTATCGCTGGCGGATTCACCACGAGCGAGATCCGTGAGGACGAGGTGCGCAAAGGCTTTCGCCTGACCACGCTGGAGGGAAAGTCTGCGGTGCTCGCCCACGTCGACCTTGCCGGGCGAGTACGAGTCGGCAAGTATAGGGTCGACGTGGCAGCCTTCGAGCGGCTCGCCCTGCCGGCATTACAGCATGCCATCCTCCGTTACCGGATGGTGGTGATCGATGAGATTGGCAAGATGGAGCTTGCCTCGAAGCGCTTTTGTGGGGTTGTCCAGGAGGCACTGGATTCGCCCGTGATCGTGCTGGCAACAGTCATGGAGCGACGCCATCCCTTTGTTGACCAGATCAAGCGTCGCCCCGATGTAGTGATCTTCGAGTTGACCCTAGAGAATAGGAATAATTTGCTGGGAACGATTACGGCAAGGATTCGCGAGGAGTTGCAGCAGAATCCGTGATCGGCACCATCTAACAATGGCAATGCCTCAGATTTGGCCACATAAGAGCGCCAGGTCGACCAGCCCAAAATTGTTAGTGCCTATGGAGCAAGTGATTTTCCGGTTTTACGCCGAACTCAACGACTTCCTTTCGCCAGAGCGGCGGATGACAGCGTTCTCTTACGCGCTTGTCCTGCCGGCTTCGGTCAAAGACGTAATCGAGTCGCTGGGCGTGCCGCATACCGAGGTTGATCTCATTCTGGCCAACGCTCTGCCAGTGGGGTTCACTTACGCGGTCCGAGATGGCGACCGAATTAGCGTCTACCCCGGCTTTACCTCGTTGGATGTGTCATCTCTTCTGCGATTGCGCCCGCAACTGCACGACATGTGCTTCGCGGCGGATGCCCATCTCGGCCGTCTTGCAACCTATATGCGGATGCTGGGCTTTGACGTCCGGTATGAAACCAGCTGCAATGATCAGGAGTTATCTCGGACTTCCGCCCGCGAAAAACGTATTCTCCTGACTCGCGACCGTGGTTTGCTGAAACGCGGGGAGGTAACTTACGGTTACTTTGTGAGGGCAACCGAGCCGCGACGCCAATTGCTTGAGGTTCTTAGGCGATTCAATTTGTTCCGCGCTGTTGCCCCCTTTCAGCGATGTTTGCGCTGTAATCGACTGCTGCAACCCGTCTCCAAAGAGTCGATAAGCGACCGACTCCCGCCCAGAACGGCCGAATGCTACCATCAGTTCCAAATCTGCCCTGGCTGTGCTCGCCTGTATTGGCCGGGCTCACATTATGAGCACATGCAGCGCTTCGTCGAGCGCGTACTGACAGAAAAGGGGATCGTTTGACCAGCACTGGGTCACCAGTGTCTCTGCACAGACCTGCGGTAGTTTTCTTCGCTCACGCACAGCGTTTGCACGCAGCGGTCGCACAAAGCACAGTCACTGTAGAATTCCGCCAGGATATGCGAAATACAGCATGTCTGCATAAATCCGCAACAGGTATCGGAAGCGCATCACGTTCAGCTCAAGGAGTCCAGAAAAATGGAAATCAAACGAGTTGGCTCGCAACCGTCTGCGAAAGGTTCATCACAGTGGTTTACTGGTACCGTTCGCATCGATCCGCTTTTTCAGGCACCTGCTCCGGCGCTTGTTCAAGTCGCCAGCGTTACATTTGAGCCGGGTTCGCGAACTGCATGGCATACCCATCCGCTCGGTCAGACTCTCATCGTTACGGCTGGCTGCGGATGGGTTCAGCGAGATGGCGGACCCGTCGAGGAGGTCCGGCCTGGTGATGTGGTCTGGTTCTCTCCCGGCGAGAAGCACTGGCACGGGGCTACGCCGACCACGGCCATCACGCACATTGCAATTCAGGAAAAGAAGGACGACAAGGTGGTCGACTGGATGGAGCAGGTCAGAGACGAGCAATACCAAAGGTGAATTTCGCGACGATCACCCAGACAATCGGAGTTGCTGGCGGCGACGGCTGCACGTGTAGCGTCAAAATGCCCACATCGCGATCTGATCGAAGTGGTGCGATCGACTAGGTAGAAAGAATTCGTTCTTGTGGGTGGCAAATTGAATCGGAAATGTGTGGAAATGGTCGAGGTTTTTGCGGAGTGCCATATAACTACATGCGGCTACGACAATGAGGTGCTCGAGGTGATCCTCAGATGGCTCAACGAACACTTGAAGTGACGGCCATTGGAGAAGCCGAACCCATCTTGAGGGTCTCCGGAGCCGGTTGCCAACCTCGATATAGCGACTGTTTGGGCTCTGGGGCGGAACAGTATCGAGGGCGCTGGCGTTTTTATTAAAGGCAGAAAAATCGCGGCGGGCAAGGTGATTGCGGACCCAGTGCTGCTTACCTGATCTCGATCTGGCGGTACCTTCGGATTGAGGGTTATGGTCGGCCAAGGCGTGGGAGAGACTTCACATCATGGAGAAGAATGCCAAGCAAGCGAAAACCGGCTCGTCTGCCAAACCTGGCAGTCGTCCACAGCTAAGGCCCATCGGTGTAATCCGCTCGGCTCTCAAGGAGCGGAGCAAAGCACCCAAGCAGGGTTCGGAAGGAGCCCCGGACGCTTGGCTTGAAGTGGACCGATTCGCCGAGAAAGCCCTCAATGGGCTGGCGGTCGGCGACGGGATCATCATCCTGACATGGCTGCACCGAGCGCGCCGCGACGTTCTGAAAGTCCATCCACGGTCAGATCCGAGACAGCCGCTCACCGGCGTGTTTGCGACTCGGTCTCCCGACCGACCCAATCCGATCGGCCTTCATCGTGCTACGGTGCGCAAGATTGCCAGGAACCGCCTGCGAATTGGCCCAATTGAAGCTATCGACGGCACTCCGGTGATCGACATCAAGCCCGTCCTTTATGAAGTCCAAGAGGCCGGTCCCGGGGATAGTCGGGGATAAGCGAAACCGCATTGGTTCGGGCATAAGTCTTCGCCTCGGAAATGAATTCAGCTCGCGTGCCGTTTCCAGAGTACCCGAAGAGAATGGCGGCAAACGCCCCTTGCCGTTGGGGACCACCCGGTATGCGCCTACTGGACCGCCCTTCGTACTTGCACAGGTGATGTCGTGAAGAGTGCCATTCTGGAACTCCTCGATCAGTCGATCATAGACATCGAGCGGTTGTTTCGCGTCATAGTCGAAGGAATGGACAGCACTTTGGAAATCTGCCGCGGGCTTGGTATCGGTCGGTCCCACAGGATATGCGCAACCGATAATTGAGCGCTTTCACGGCGGGCTTACCTCTTCCGATTTCTCCCAAGTGCGCAGCTTACTCTTATCGATTTTGCGACAAGTCCTCAGTCCTCCACAAATCCACGCAGCCGACTAAGAGCAACGTCCCACTGCTTCGAAATGAGATCAAGATAGA
The DNA here is from genome assembly GCA_051986135.1 of Terriglobales bacterium. Lineage (GTDB taxonomy): Bacteria > Acidobacteriota > Terriglobia > Terriglobales > Acidobacteriaceae > Gp1-AA122. Next base: position 7,136 of record JBPYDQ010000685.1, read on the forward strand.
TGCGCACCTCGCCAAGCCGTCGCCGATCTAATTGCCAGATGCTCTCGCGGCCATGTCGACTGCTGCGCGCCAGGCCTGTTTTTTGCATTACCCGCAGGTGTTTGGTGACAGCTTGCCGGCTCATCTTGAAGCCGTTGCTCAGTCTGGTGATGGACATGGGGCCCTGGTCACATAGACGGAAAACCAACTGCAAGCGAGTCTCGTCCCCCAACGCCGCAAACAACGGCGCAGAGTCGAGCAACTGCGGGGCCGATTTTCTACTACGCCGCTTGGACAAGGTATTTTTCAATGAGCTTCACGACCATACCCCAGCCCTGCTCGTTGGCGGTGAACGCCCTGGCACGACGTTCCAGTGGGATTTGCTCGAAGCCGGATTCGGTGACGGTCAGCATAACGCCGTTTGCCACTTGCTCAAGAGTGAATACCACCAGCGTCGTGGGCTCGTGAGAATAGTCGACACCGGGTTCGACCGCGTTGGGATGCCATCGGAAAGAGAACAGTCGCTCAGGCTCCATCCGATCGATCGTGATCTCGAATGGGATGCCCTGGTACTGCTTCTGGGCTTTTGCAACCTCGCTGTCGACTTTCGTGCCCACAATGGTCCCGCGCACGCGCGCGCCGGGAGTGAAGGGGCCATCAAATTTCATGCCAAACCAGGCGCCAAATTCGGTGGCTTCCGACAATGCGCTCCAGACTCGTTTCAGCGGCGCCCGCAGGAGAATCTTCTTTTCGATGCGGTCCGTGCTCATATGCAACCTCCAAGTTGCATGTTATCGTGCATCGAGCGTAAGTCGCAACCGTATGGTTGCGCAACGCGGAGATGGGCAGGATATTGGCATCTGCCGAAAGAGCCAATGTCTACACCCAAACCTTCGTTCCCGCGACTACCATGCCGCGGACGGGCACGCGCAGAAGCCCACCGTCTCGAACCGGCCGGGTGCAGAAGATACTTGCGCATCCACAGGACCGCGCAGTTCGCGCCGAATGCCAGCGAACTGTGGCTGACGTAAATGTGCTCACTTCCTGCTGGCAGGTGAGCTCTTCAGGCCTTTCGCCGCCCCGACTCGGACTGTAGCAGGCAAGGATGAGGCGTTGCGGCAGCCTTCGCGTGCAGACTTTGTTGCGACCGGTTGCGCCGGAGATGGTCGAGCGCCTGGTTCGAAACGATCCGCCGTACCCGAGCACCGAAGTTTGACGTTCGGGCGAAACCGGTGGGTGCGCGGCGAATGCGCCGTGCGGCCCACGAGCAGATCCTCCGCCGTGCCGCTCAGCATGCGCACGGCGCAGACATAAATGTCGCCTTGAAACTGCCGGACCAAGGTCTCGAACACAGCAATCTCGCCAAGCGCGAACCGCCGGAGTAGATTCTTGAACTTCTGACGGTCTATTAACGGGATGAGAACTACGGGATTACAAGTATCTTTTCGAGGGGAATTCCGATTGCAACACTACGACCGTTTCGACCGTTCTTGGATATTGCAAGGAGGCGCAGCGAGGTGCTAATCTCGTGTTGGGGGCGAACAAAAGGCGAATACCTAAAGGAGTGCCGAATGAGTTGGTCCCATCCTCTAGCTGCTAGGCAATCAGGCAAGGCGCTTAACCTCGTTCACGAGACTCTAGAGGCGCTGATTGAGCGCTACCGCAAGGAGGAAGTGCTGACTTCTGTACGGCAGATTCCAGCGCGAAATGCAGAGTTTCGGCCCATGCCAGGGTGGGTGACAAGTGACTTGTCTGAGGCCTACCGGGGCAAAGGAATCAAAGAGCTTTACTCACACCAGGCTGTTACAGCCGAATTGATACGCCAGGGGAAAAACGTGGTGGTAGTAACGCCGACTGCGTCGGGCAAGACCCTCTGCTACAACCTGCCGGTTCTGAATGCCCTACTCGAGAATCCCGATACCCGCGCCCTGTACCTCTTTCCCACCAAGGCTCTTGCTCAGGACCAACTCACCGAATTGCACGATCTCGCGACACGCCTTAATGATGGCTTTGGAGTTTACACCTACGACGGCGATACACCCAGCGACGCGCGGAGGGCGATAAGAGAGCGCGGACATATCGTGCTTACGAATCCCGATATGTTGCACACCGGCATCCTGCCTCACCACACCAAGTGGATGCGGTTGTTTGAAAATCTGTGCTACATCGTCATTGATGAATTGCATACCTACCGGGGAGTGTTCGGAAGCCATTTGGCGAACGTGTTGCGGCGATTGAGGCGAGTGGCGCGGTTCTATGGATCGAGCCTTCAGTTCATCTGCTGTTCTGCGACCATTGCAAATCCCGAAGAATTGGCGTCAGAGCTTATCGAAGCAGACGTTGAAGTCGTCGAGGAGAATGGCGCTCCGGCGGGGGAGAAAGTCTTCATTTTCTACAACCCCCCAATGATCGACCGGAATCTTGGCATTCGGCGTAGCTACATCCAGGAGAGTACACGGGTGGCGAACGAACTGCTTCACCGCCGACTGCAAACCATCGTGTTTGCGAATAGCCGGTTGCATACCGAAGTTCTTCTGAGCTACTTACAGGAGTCAAACCCAGCGAAACCTGGAGGAGCGGAGCCAATTCGCGGATACCGCGGAGGGTATTTGCCGACCGAACGACGCGAAATCGAGCTGGGGCTGCGCGATGGCCGTATCTTGGGAGTTGTAGCGACCAACGCACTCGAGTTGGGAATCGACATCGGCTCTCTCGATGCCTGCGTGATGGCGGGCTATCCCGGATCGATTGCTTCCACTTGGCAGCGTGCCGGCCGCGCAGGACGACGAAGCGGTCGTTCATGCGCAATCTTGGTGGCTTCATCGGCGCCGCTTGACCAATTCATCGTGCAACATCCAGATTATTTCTTCGGAAGCTCACGCGAGCACGCCTACATTCAGCCAGACAATCTGGAAATTCTCGTCAATCACTTGAAATGTGCAGCGTTCGAACTCCCGATCTCACTGGACGAAAGGTTTGGGAATGTCTATGTTCCAGAACTCTGCGAACAGCTAGGGGATGCGGGTTTCCTGCATCACAGCGGTGGTAACTGGCATTGGATCGACGAGGCTTATCCCGCGGAAACGGTCAGCTTGCGATCGGTGACGTCCGACAATTTCGTCATCGTTGATACGGCGGGTAGGAGTGATGGCAATCCTGAGGTGATTGGGGAGGTCGATTTCTCATCCGCAGTCTCGACCGTTCATCCGCAAGCGATCTACATCCACCAAGGGCAGCAGTATCACGTCGAGCGATTAGACTTCGACAAGCGAAAGGCATACGTAAAGCCGGTCAGCGTGGATTATTTCACAGACGCTATCCGCTACACGCAAATTCGCGTACTCGAGGTCGCCGACGAGGAAACCATTGAGGGACCGGCGGCTCGGGCGCACGGCGACGTGCTGGTGCGATCGCAAGTCGTAGGCTTCAAGAAGATCAAATTCTTCACTAATGAAAACGTTGGCTCCGGGAAACTTGAATTGCCGGAAAACCAGATGCACACGACTGCGTTTTGGATCACGCTCGCGCACGAATTGCTGGTGCGATTGCGCTTTACCGTCTCCGAGCGGCAGAGCGGCATCCTTGGTTTGCTATATGCCCTTGGATCCATGGCGACACTACTCATGATGTGCGATCGACGCGATCTGGGCACGACAGTCGGAGAGCGTCCCCCAAGCGCCGCTTCTGAGATCAATTGGGAGGATTTTGCAAAACCTCGCGCAGTCGAGATCGAGTCGTTTCTTGAACCCAATCTGTATCTCTATGATGCCTATCCCGGCGGCATCGGGTTCAGCGAACCACTATATCGGATCTGCAACCTTCTTCTTGAGCGAACCTGGGAGTTGATCATGGCGTGTCCCTGCGAAAACGGATGTCCGTCTTGCGTCGGGCCGACGGGCGACCGGAGTGAACGGACAAAAAATGTGGCGCTAGCGATCCTTCAACAGTTGTGCGCCGGACCTATTCCCGCTGGCACAAACCAGTTCAGAAGCGGGGGGGCCGTTCAACAGTGAGCGCGGCGATAGAAAATCGTTTTGGACGATTGAAGGCATTCGAGCGCCCACGTTCTCCGGCTCCACTATCAAGCGGTCAGGCTGGAGATCGTCATACCCTGGGTCAAACCGGAAGCCGCCAGGCAACGTTGGAGCGGATCCTCGGCGCCTGCCCAAAGATGAATCAGCACGGCGAACACCTCTCCGTCGACTGCTGGTTCGGAGAACCTGCGCAATACACGGTAAATCTCAATGCCCTGAGGATGCTGACTCCCGATGCAGCGGACCGAGTCGCTGAGCCCGGGCAGTGGTTATTTCTCGATACCGAGACCACGGGGCTGGCAGGCGGGAGTGGCACCTATGCCTTCCTGGTCGGCATCGCTTGGTGGGAGGACGGTGGGCTTGAGATCGAGCAGTTGTTCATGCGCGACTACAGCGAGGAATGTTCGCTGCTGTTCGCGCTGCGACAGCGTATCGTCGAACATCCGGCAATCGTTACGTTTAATGGGAAGACTTTCGATTGGCCGCTACTCGAAACACGCTACCGCATGAGCCGAAAGATTGCTCCGCCGGCTCCTCTCGTACACCTCGACTTTCTCCATCCGGCGCGTAACCTGTGGCGACTCAAGCATGGATCGGTACGGTTGTCCAAACTAGAACGGCTTGTGCTTGGACGCGAGCGCAGCGCCGATATTCTCTCCGAACTGATCCCCGAGATTTACTTTGACTTCCTCCGCGGCGGATCGCCTGAAAGGCTTGTGCAGGTTTTCCAGCACAACCAGATGGACCTGCGTGGACTTGCCGCCCTCTCCGCCAGGGTTCTTTCACTGCTCGCAGATCCCGAAGCGGTTGCCCAGGATGGGCTTGAACTCTTCGGAGTGTCGCGCATTTGCGAAAAGCGTGGGTATTCGGTCTGCGCACGAAAGCTGTACCAGAAATCGATTGCTTCCGTGCTGCCGGCCGCCACCGAGCGGCTCGCGAAGAGATCACTTGCCAGGCTCGCAAAGCGCGACGGCGATCTCGTGCTAGCCTGCGAACTGTGGAGAAGCGCTCTGGGCAATTCACGTCAAGGCTACGAAGCTTATGAGCAATTGGCGATCTACCACGAACATCGGGTTCGCGACCTCGGTCAGGCGCGTGACGTCGTTCGTCGAGCGCTCGACGAACTGCGCCGGGCCAACTGCATCGGAGCAATCGCCCCAAGCGCCTATCGGGAACTCAAGACCCGATTCGAGCATCGCCTTGCTCGGCTGGAGCGAAAGAGCAAGCAACTGTTCCTCGAGGTACATGACGCGAGGAATTCTAGCCAGGGACCGTTGATTGAGTGGAAGAGGCCAGAAAACGCGTATTAACCCATTGTTGCGGGAACCCTCGTGGCACGGCATCTGAAGCATACGGAAGACTTGCACGACAGCCGCCTCAACCCAAGACTGAGTCAAGTCACTGATTGCATAAGCCGTGCTGTGGGCGGATCGAATCATGAGAGATCGACCGAGTGTTCTCCGATTCCATCCATGCCAGGCCTTGCACTTAACAGGGGATGTGACAACGTTGGTGCACCAGTGAAAAAGATTGAGTAAGAAACCGGTAAAATCTACTCTATGGTTCTGTGAGGTTTTGTGATGAATGGTTTCAGTGTTGTCGGTTCTCCGGAGCGGGCCAGGATTCTGAATGCTGTCCCGCTAAAAAGTGCTGTCTTGTGTGCGGAATGCGATGTTGTCAGCGATAGCCCACACGACACCTGTCTGGTTTGCGGCAGCCACTCTTTATTTAACGTTGCTCGAGTTTTCGGCGGTAGCCTTCCCAAAGAGCGGACAAGCTTGATTGCCCAGAAGCCGGTTGAAGCATCGCCATGCGAAGGCAAGTTGGTCTTTCCTACGCTGCACCGGGTTCGCAGAAGGGCAACAATCGGCCAACGTCAACTGCCCGTCCTCGCTCTCGACGACACGGATACTGAACTTGAGCGCGAAATGCTAGCCCAGCCGAAAGGCCATTGAGACTCGGTTCTCGTCTGACTTGCGAGGAGAGCAGTAGCTTCCGAGCTCCCCGCTTTCCTGAGCGTAGCATTCTTTACTCAACGAATCGAAGCCTGTGGTGTCAACCTCGGAAACAGAACCAAGTCGGCGCTGCGGGGTGAACGATTCTGGCTGCTGTTTGCAGCCAAACGTTCGCGGATGGCCCGCTGGCGCCCGAATTGATTAACGCGACTGGGGACACGGAACGTGTACATCACCTCGGGCCATATCCGCTATTTTCAACACGAAGGCGCTGGTAAAGTGTCAAGCGGTCGACGAAAACACCCTTGGAAGAGCCTGCCGCCAGGACTGGAGAAAATGGAGGCCGATTCAGTGGTCTCGGGCATTAAAGATGCGGACCTGATTGTCTTCTCCTATAGGACCGGGACACAAGATCCGTTGCGGTGATAACTCCTGGTGTTACTGGAAGCGTCAACTCGGTCCTCGATATGGCGCAGTCTGCAGAAAGCCTTATGGTCTGCCTCCAAGAACTCTGCCCGGAGCTGGAGCACCGCCATGGCAGGGCACCTCATGCATGGATTCAACTTGAAGTCGAATCGGTCGGGCACCCGGACGCATCGAAGTTGGTTGCGGAACCGAGGTCTGAAATGAAATTCTTAGCTGAAATCGAGCGCCAGCTATTGTCATGGCCAGAAGTGTCAGCTCACCCGCACCGTTTTGGCGGCCGCGAATTCCAATTTCGAGCTGCTGAAATCGGACACGTGCACACGGGTCGGAACGTCGACATCCCGTTCCCCCGGTTAGTGCGCGATGCGTTACTTGCTGCAGGGCATGCCGAAGAGCATTATTGGGTTCCCAATTCTGGCTGGACTACTTACCGCGTGCGAGGCGAGAACGACTTGAGACACGCGCTCTGGCTCTTGAGGCTGTCGTATCTGCGTTATGTACTTAAGACGGCGGCAGAGCCCGCAGCTCTGCTCGAAAGGGACAGCGAGCAACTGCGTCTCAGTCCCCGGTTCAAATCTTTGTTCGAGGCCTTGCTTCCGAAATCCCCCAAAACGCCATCCGGAACTCCAGACAACGGACAAAAGCCCGGGCACCTACGCCAAACCTGCATAAACGACTCATTTGCATAGAGCGACGACATGGAAGCGATACCGATCGCGGGTGTGGAAATCTACTACGAAAAGGACTTTCTCCCCTCCGAGGAAGCGACCAGGCTGTTCAACACCTTGCTAGCGAGATGCGCCTGGGAACGAAGGCGAACTTCGTTCAGGAGAGCGGTGCCTCGCGAGGAGGCGTATTACGGAGACCCGGGAACCAGCTACACCTATTCGCGCCGCGAGTACAAGCCGCTGCCGTGGATTCCGGAGTTACTGGCATTAAAGGGTCGTGTCGAACACGTAACACCATTGGCCGCCTATACGAACTTGAACCTGCCGAAACTCGGCTACAATGCTGCCCTATGCAATCTTTACCGAAACGGAAACGACAGCGTCGGACTGCATGCCGACGCGGAGCCGGAGATGAGACCGGTGATCGCTTCTGTGAGTTTGGGTGCCGAACGGTTATTCCGTCTGAAGACCAGAAATGGAGCCGTTGCCTTCGCGGAGAGATTGCCGCACGGGAGCTTGTTGATCATGGCTGGGCAGACGCAGAAAAACTGTAAGCATGAAGTTCCGAAGGAGCCAGATGTAGTTCAGCCGCGCATCAATCTGACATTCCGGCACATCGAACACGAGTGAGGAGTAGTTCCTCAGTTGCCCGCCGCTTGGCAGCTTGCGAGTACTTCGAGCGGGCAGAGCACGGTTTTCAGTGTTCCGTCATCCGGTTGTCGGGGCCGGCGAGCGTGGCGGTGCGAATCGAAGATTGTCAACGACGAGCCCGGAAGGCCTTCCCCATGTCCTCGAAAGAATGCCACCAGGTACCGGAGCCACTACGACTTTGGTGCGATCTCGGGATCGAGCGAATCTCTTTCGATATGAGGCAAACCTCAGTCACACTCTGTCCTAGCCTGTTGAGGACCGTCCGAATGTCCGACTGCGGCTAAATTAGTGATCTCGCCATTTCACGACTTGGATGGCGGAAGGGTTGAGGCGCTCGCCCTCTGCCGAATCTAAGTCTCGTACGCCGAGCATGAGGTTTTTTTCGCCACCTTCAGTGAGTGCAGCTCCAGTCGTGGGTCTAGGCAGCGGTCTCAAGCGCACGAACCGGCGCCTTCTCTTTCAAGAGGCGGACAAATTCCCGCATCCACGCCGGATGATCAGGCCAGGCGCGCGCTGATACCATGTTTCCGTCAATCACCGTCTCAGCGTTGACGAACTCGGCACCTGCCGCCCTGATGTCTGGCTCCAGAGCGGGATACGCGGCAGTGCGTCTGCCCTTCAATACTCCGCAGGCGGCCAATACCAACCCAGCATGGCAGAGCTGGGCTACAGGTTTCTGGTTCTCAAAGAAATAAACGATGATTTTCTGGCAGGCTGAATCATTGCGAATGTATTCTGGCGCCCGACCCCCGGGGATCACCAAGGCCGCATAATCTGCCGGATTTACATCCGCGAACGCCAGATCCGCGTCCCAACTGTAGCCCGGCTTTTCAGTATAGGTGTCATAGCCAGGCTCGAAATCATGTACCACGAATCTGAGCTTCTTTTGCTTGGGAGCGGCGATATGTACCTCATAGCCCTCTTCTTTAAGGCGCTGATAGGGATACATTACCTCAAGAGATTCAGCAGCATCACCGGTCAAGATCAGAACCTTTGGAACTGGCAAGGAGCACCTCCTGTTTGTCGGGATCTCGAATGGTTTTCAACCAGGTTATGGTAAACCAGGCTGCGGACGGACCGCCCTGTGAGGCAATTACCATACGGCATGTGATCGCATTGGAAGCGAGTGAAGGCGTATCTCTTAAGACAGGTGTCCGTGGTGCGCGGGGGCAGCAGGCTCATCTAACAGGATTTGAGCGAGCCCCGATGCCGGCGCTGTCGCGCTTCTTGTGCTCCGATTGTTCTGTTGCTTGTGGGCGAGGGGAGCGTGATTCCGGTTCCGCTGTTTTGTTCAGGAGAACAGACTGATACTTAAGCGACTGTGGAACCCTCTCCGTCTACCAGAGCTAGCGATTGGGGCGGGCATCGATTATCACCGATCCTTAGCAGCTTCACAATAAATGCCCGTCCCGGCGCTTAGTTTAAGCCACGCCTTACGGTATTCGGCGGGCGAACGACTTCGAATCGCCCAGCGCCAGTCCGGCGGCTTATGCGGCTCGATCTCTGACGTCCGCCGATGTGGCCGCCCTAGCGCAATGAGCGCAGCAGAAAAACCGACCAGCCACTTCGACGCCATGGCCGATCACCCGGCAGTTACAATGTCCACATATCGGCGCGATGGCTTGAATCGCGCACTCAAAGCTGTCGAACGTATGCCGTGCTCCGGCGGCTATCACTTCAAAGGCCTTGTCGTATTCATTACCGCAAACTTCGCATTTCGCCATTTGTCACCTCACTCCCAAGCGAATAGCGCTGCGTCTAGTTTAGCTCACGAATTGCCGCGCTTCAGGAAATTGCAGGCTTCTTTCGCGAGTTCGAGCCAGTCAGGAGCGCTCTCGGCAGCGACAAACCACTCTTTCATGATGCGGCCGTGACAGGCGTCGAACCGTGTGCCGGCCCCCGCGCTCACCAGTGCGTCCACTCGGTTCTTCGGAAGCTTCGCGACAAATTGCCTCCGCCCGAACATGGCAAAGATCTTTCCGTTCACCTTCAAGCCGTGGGAGGACATCATCTTGCCTTCAGGCATTCGCCCTGCTCACGGTCGAAGTTTGCCGGTAGTGACGACGCGCCTTGGCGCGATTACCCGAATCTGCCATACTGCACCACCTGCGCCGGAACCCCGGTGAACGCTCTTAGGAAAAGCCAGCCGCAATCTTCGTCGTCACGCGTCCGCCCGCCGCCGCCGCCAACCTCAAATGGCGAAGGTACTCAGTGAAGGAAAACCGGTTCAAGCAGAAGACGCTTCCACCAGATTTTGCCCAGAGAGCCGGTTATGGGCGTTCTGGTCAATCTTTGCGATGATGTATTCACTGGGAAACTTGAAGTGGCTGTGTCTAATTGTTTGGCTCGCCCTCGGCCAAGTGAT
>JBPYDQ010000686.1:0-4154 GCA_051986135.1 Terriglobales bacterium
CTCCCTCCAGCTTTTCGCATTTGATGTTTTTCTTTCCGACGAGGAAATTGGACTCGGAATGGGGTGGGTTGCTGCCGAACGTGCCCCTCGGAACCACTTCATTCTGGTTCTCAGACCCAGGCCATGAATATCCGCAGGCTCAACAGCTGCCTCCGCTGCGCCTAATGTTTATCGCGGTACCGACGTGGTCCGATGGCACTTCTATAACAGTGAAGTGAAGGACATGATGGGCGAGGAGAGATCCTGCTAACGTCGAGAGTGGAGCCCCAGTCAGTTGGCGTAACAGTGCGCCGCGAAAAGGTGCTGGACTTCAGCGGGTGCAACTCCCGCCCGGGAACTGGTTCGCTCCACCCGGTAGCAATCGAAGCGGCAGTGGAGGCAACGAAGCTGTCGGAGCTTTCGGTGTAGAGGGTCGCTAGGAGACTTGGGGAGCGTGCAGCCCGTAACGTGAGTGAACGCTGACCAGGCCGCGAAAAGACAAATGCGAGAGCCGACCTGACTGTTACACAGGGAAGGCCGCCGACCATGGAGAGAGACGAGCGAAAGAGCTCCATCGGACCTGCCTGGGTAATGGCGATGGCAGGTACGCATAGGAGACCAGAGGCAACACGGGAAACCCCAATGGTGATCGCAGTAGGGATCAATTGACAACTCGCGAGAGACAGGTCACACCGTGTGGTGTGGCGGAGAGATCCGAGGTACCGAGGAGGCCGAGTAACGAATGCGGTTTTAGGGTAGGGGGTCTAAGGCTCAGGGAGTCGGCCCGTTGCTCTCACCGTGCCATTCTGCTGAATCGAATGAGCTTCCAAATAAGCAAACCGGCGGGACCTAGTGCGCATGGAGGGACCGGGATAGTCTCACCAGATTGTTCGGCACTATGTAGATATTCCCTCTACGCGGACTCTCGATGTCAGCTATGAAAAAGAAGGAGATGGAAACAGCAAGTGGCAAAACTAAGAACAGGACTCGATGGGTCCTGTGTCCACCATAGCCCAGTAATAAGGTCCAGCCGATGGCGATTGTTGCCAGCAAAAGCCATGCTTCACGTGGAATCCGGTACCACCATGCCGCCTGAGTGTATCCCTCTGTATTCAACAAATCGTTCATACCCGAAACGGTAAGAGCGGCAAGGGGTGTCGGCTTGATGGCGGCAGCAGCCTGGGTGGCGGACCATAAATCCCTTTGCAGTTGAGCCGTATGAATATTGATCCGCCTCAGCTCGTCCTCATTCCTGGCTTGGTAGAACAATATGCGCTGATCGAGATAGTTCTTCAGAAGCTCACGTACTTTCTCGGCATCTACTGGTAGAAGATCGGTGCGGACGTACTCCGTACCGATTGCATTGGCTTCCTCTGCTTCGCTTTTCCTGCGCTGGTCGTAACGACTCACGGCTATCGAAAAAGTGAATCCGATTATGAGCCCAAGCAACGTCGAGATAGCGGCTAGGATAAGGCCGAAGTCTTGCCGCTCTCCTTCATCCAATGGTGGCCGACGCTTACGAAGGGAGTCGCCTAGGATGGTGGAAAGCCAAAGTACGACGAAAGAGACGACAAGAACGACGAATGGAAAATTCGCGATATAGTTCATATTTAGTCTCCGGCAGCGGCGAGTATTACATTGTGCCGGGCAGCAGGCAATGGGTGGGAGAGGATGCCCTCGGCTAGGTAAACTTCTCTAACCAAGCGACTTCACATTTTGGACCACTGGCGCCGTGCGACCAGCGAGCTCGATTTTTGGGTAGCGGGGGTTGGGGCCCACATAGTCGGCCTGGTTCCGCATGAATCGCCGCCGCGTCAAGCCATTTAGAAATGTAACTTTGAGCGCTGCTATCGAGACATTAAAGATGTCACCGAGCAGCCGCCGTAGTGGCTGTGGGAAAGTGGAAATCCCGCGCGCCTTTTTGCGGGATTTCCAAGCGCGGGGGAAAGTCGTTTTTTTGGACTTTTCCACCGCGCAGTTTTTCCACAGCCGTCGCGCCGCACAAATTTGCCGCCTTTGGACTCAGCCGCCGCTTCGCCAGTGCGTAGATACTCCCCAGCTTGCGATCGATGCTCAGCGCTAAGGGCAAAGTGATCCAGCGCATAGCGGAGCTTCTTGAGTTCTGCCGCCGGCATCTGCTTGCCCGCTGGCCAGCAGCCGCTCCCATGGCGTCTGCGCCGGGCTATACACCCGGCGCAACTTCGAGCCCACACGAATTCTACTGTCAGCGCCGTGAATCGAGCCCAATAGAAGCCCTCTGTAATCATGTGCAGCACCGTACCCGACAGATACACAGATGGGCGACTCGCCGACAAGAGAACAAACGCTGCGAGTGCATTCGTCAGCCCCGCGCCTGCGTAGGTTAATCGACGATCCCAATCGCCCGGAATGAGGATGCCACACAATGACCCTAATCCGAGCATCACTCCTCCGGCTATCCCGTTCGTCCAGATGACTCCGGTCGGCCCCACGCCGTAATGTGCGACGATTGCAGGCGGCAAGCCTTGTGCTGCGCCCGTCCCACCCGGGGCAAGGAGAAGCAGCGTACCCCACCTGCGTGCAGGTGAGCGTACGACCGCAAATATTTTGCCGATTTGAGAAAAGCGACCTGGAACCATGCAGACGGCTCAGAAGAAGGCTCAGGGATGGTGAAGGAGAGAAGTCCCGGCAGTGCAACTACAGCGGCGAGGCAGACGCCAACCGCAGAAATAGGTAATCGCGCCGCCAGCCAAAGGATAAGCGCTGCGCTGAGTGCGCCTCCACCCAACTGCCCCACCATGATCCAAGCGGTTGCCTTGGACTGAGCCGATTCGGACAGCGCTTTTACGATTAGCCCGCCACACGCGGCATTTATCAAAAAGGTCAGCATGCCCCAGTTGAAATGCTCAAAAATAGACGACCTTGACACCTGAGAATCGCGAGCCTAGCTTGTCAGAGTGAATCTAGCTATAGCTAGAGCAAGTTCTAGCTGTCCCGGCGGAGCCGTTTTGCGGTGGGAATCGCAAGGCCCAATCCTCTGCGAGGTGTGAAGGGATGACTTCGGGGCGGACGACGTCAACTCCGATCCCTTCGACGCCGAGTCTCTTGTCCGCTCCAACCCAAAACCTGCGGCGCATCAGCCTGCTTCCTTTTGCGGCAGTCCTGTTCGCTTACTGCACCGGCGGGCCTTTCGGGTTCGAATCTATGATTTCGACGTCTGGTCCCGGCCTGACGTTCATCTTTCTGCTGGTGGTGCCTTTGTTGTTTTCCGTCCCGATTGCGCTGGCAACGGCGGAAATGACCACGGGCATGCCGGTGGAAGGAGGATTCTACCGCTGGACCCGCAGCGCTTTGGGTGACTTTTGGGGGTTTCAGAGTGGGTGGTGGAACTGGACAGGCACGTTCTTGATGGGCGCGTCGTATGGTGTGGCCATGGCGGATTATGTCGAGGCCTGGATCCCGCTGCATTCCCGCTTGGAGCACTGGGTGGTCGCGTTTGTATTCTTCGCGCTGGTAGCGTCAATCAACATCCTCGGCATTCGATTGGTGGGGAATCTTACTCTGGTTCTGCTGATCATGTCGTTCGTTCCGGTGGTCGCATTCGTTGTCCTGGGCTATCATCGCGCCCATTTCAACCCTTTCCATCCCTTCATGCCGATCGACAGACCATGGCGAGAAGCTTATGGAGTGGGGCTGGCTCTAGCACTGTGGTCTTACTCCGGCTACGAGCAGCTGTCGACTGTGATTGAGGAGGTAGAAAACGCCACGCGCAATTTCCCGCTGGGGCTGGCCATCGTGGTTCCATTAACCGTTGTGACCTATGTCTGCTCTCTGTCGGCGGGACTGGCCGCGCTGGGAAACTGGAGGGAGTGGCAGACAGGATATATGGTTACGGCCGCGCGGCTAATTGGGGGCGCGGGTTTGGGCACGGCAATGTTTGCAGCTTCTGCGATCGCTAACTTCATTCTGTTGGAAAGTACGATGTTGTCGGTAACGCGAGTGCCCCTAACCATGGCCGAGGACGGGTACCTCCATCCGGAACTGGCGAGGGTTAGCGTCCGGTTTGGCACTCCGGTGCGGTCGATCATGTTGACCACGGCATTTTGTGCAATGCTGGCGCTGTTTAGCGTGACGCAGCTGATCGCAGTGTATGCGTGGACACGCATGGCAACATCGCTTCTGACGTTGTTTTCGTT
>JBPYDQ010000687.1:0-2774 GCA_051986135.1 Terriglobales bacterium
CGCAGCCTCAAGGTGCGAGTGCCGCGCAGGTTGGATCCAACTATCTGGCGCCGTATAACGGAAGCCGAAGATCCTACGTCCCGTCCATCAAGGTCGATCACAATCTAGGCGCGAAGTTGCACTTCGCCTTCTACTTCCAGAAGACCAGCACCTCTACACCCCGCACCGGCACGGGGGCCGACAGTTTACCGGACAATATCACTGTCTCTGGAACTTCCGGCAATGCCGCCAGGACATACCGGCTCAACCTGGACCACGCTGTGACGCCACGGCTCCTGCTTCACTACACGTTGGGATGGAACGACTCGGACTTTTTGTTGGGGCCCGAAGATTTCACGAACATCCAGCAAACACTCGGCTTAACGGGCGCAACGTCTCCAGGCCGCGGTCTCCCGCTGATTGCGACCGGTGTCTCAACCAATATCGCCGAGGGCGGCATGAACAATTTAGGCCCGCAATATGACCAGCATTTCTGGGAGCGCCGTCCCTCATTCGTGACTTCCGCTACCTACGTGCGTGGCTCGCATACCTACAAGGCCGGCTTTGAAATCCGGCAGATGAAGTATCCCAATTTCAATTTCACCTATAGCGCCGGCGAATACCTCTTCGCTACGTATAGCGGCGGCCTCACCGGCGCCGGCACCAGCGGCACCCTCGCCACCGTCGGTAATGTTTCGAACTACACCACGCAGACCTCGCTGAACGGATCCACGATATCCTCGGGCTTCGCCGGCTTCGGTTTCGCTTCGTTTCTGCTCGGCGGCGCGCAGGGAATCGCCCTGAATGCGCCCATCAACCTCATGACGGAGAATTACCAGTCCGCCATCTATCTGCAAGACAGTTGGAAAGTCAATCGCAAGTTGACTCTGGACTACGGCTTGCGCTGGGACTACGGAACCTACCAGAGAGAGCAGTTCGGGCGCTATGGAGACTTCTCTGCCACCGTCCCGAATCCCTCGGCTGCCGGCCGGTCTGGCGCACTCATTTATGAAGCAAACTGCAACTGCAGTTTCGCCCACAATTATCCGTATGCGCTTGGGCCGCGTTTGGGCGCCGCCTACCAGATAGACAACAACACTGTCATTCGCGGCGGAGTTGGCATCGTTTACGGCTCCCTCGACGCTTCCGCCGCTACCGGTTATGCCTCAAATTCCGCCACCGCCTCGACGCCCGCGTTCGGGCAGATTGCCGGACTGCTCCAGAACGGGATCCCGTCCAGCGTCCAGGCGGCATGGCCGACCCTAAATAATCCGGCCGCGGGTCAGGCTCCTGGAGCCGTCGTGGCCGCGCCTTCCTTGCTCGATCCGAACACAGGCCGCCCAGCGCGCCTGCTGCAATGGAATCTCACGGTGCAGCGCACGATCGGCAAGGACCTCGTGGTGGAAGCCGGGTATGTCGGCAATCGCGGTGTTTGGGAGACAGCCACCACTCTTCCTGCTGCGGGCCTTTCGGCTCTGGCTCCTGCCAATGTGATGAGTCAATCAACGCTGTCAGCCCTTGGAATCCATCCCTCGGACTACAGCAATGTGACGCTCTCCACCGCGTTCAATACAACCATATCGGCCCTTTCCGCGGCGCAGAAGGCAGCTCTGGCGGCCGTAGGCCTCACGCAGTTCACCCCCTATAGCAACTTCCCGCAGAATCAGACAGTCCGCCAAGCGCTGTTGCCATTCCCTCAATACTCCGGGGCCATGAATCCCCTGGGCTCGCCCCTCGGCAAAAATTGGTACGACGGGCTCCAGACCAAGTTCACCAAGCGTTTCAGCCACGGTCTGACCGCGAATGCGAATTACACCTATTCGAAGTCGCTAGCTCTGACCAGCACCCCTGATCCGTTCAACCGCAATTTGGGAAAGAACCTCAGCCCCTATGACGTTCCGCACCAGTTCCGGGTGAGCGCCCAGTACGAGGTGCCGCGTTTTCACTCTGGTATCTTTAGCAACAAAGTTCTTAGCTACATTGTGTCCGGCTGGGGTACGGGCTGGTATTTAAATTACCAGAGCGCCCCTTTGGTGGGCCTGCCCACCAGTACCGGCGCCGCGCCCATCAGCAACTTCCTCGGCTATGGACCGGGCCCCGCGCAGTTGATTCCTGGCATGAGCCCGTGGTCGGTGAATTGGACCGACAACAATGGCGTCCATCACACCGACCCGCTCAACATCAACTGCCACTGCTTTGACGTGACCAAGACCGTCGTTCTGAACCCGGCGGCATTTACTAACGTCCCTGATGGGCAGTTCGCGGCAAATGAAGCCTCGATTCGCTCGTTCCGGGGCTTTCGCTACCCTGCGGAGAACGCCAACTTCAGCCGCACGTTCCGCGTCAAAGAACGTTACACTCTGCAAGTTCGCGCGGAGTTCACGAATATTTTCAACCGGGTTCAATACGCGATTCCGACGGGCCAGACCACTGCGATTAACCTGGGGAACTTTGCGACCGCTCCCACCACGTTCACTTCCGGTCCGAACAAAGGCTTGTACAGCGGCGGCTTCGGCACCATCACTCCGTACACGGGAGCCGTCGGTCAGCGCGCCGGCACGCTGGTTGCCCGCTTTCAGTTCTAGTCCCTCTTCGCACTCGGGGCGCGGGAAAGCCACGTGGAATGGTCAAAATACTCGAACCGCCCGAGAATGAAGAAACTGCGGTTATAGACCTATCTGCATGAAGGGCAATCCGTGGGCTCGTCTACTGGCGTATATAACGCGGCTGGTGAACCAGGAATTGCTCCTCCAGAACGAGTACTTAACAGCCGGCTTATGCACAACGCTTGAGCC
>JBPYDQ010000688.1:0-20189 GCA_051986135.1 Terriglobales bacterium
TACGCCCACAAGCGGATCGGGCGCAGCGAAGAGCGGGTGTTCACGGCAGGAGAAAAGCAGCCGAAGCGCACCGAAAAACCCTTTGAGCGGGAGCAGGAGCCACCGTTCCGGGGAGGACGGAGAACATTTAATTAGTGGGGAACCGTTCCTTGATCCATAAGCCAGCCCTGGACGCGGTTCGCTCGACCAAGGACTGACCACCAATCGCCGTCTCTGTTTATGAAACGCATCAAGTACACCAAATACGTTCCTGATCCGGCGTCGGAGATGAGCATGCAGGAACTGCTCAGCGCCCTTTCCGATTACTTGTTGCAAAGCGGATTTCAGAACTACGGCTGGTATGAATTGCCCCAGGGCGAGCAGACGCTCGAGGAACTGAGGCAGATGCTCGAGCAGGCGCTGCTGGATAGTGAACTCGTGAACCAGGAAATGCGGGAACGTCTTCAGGAAATGAAGATGGAAGGCCGGCTCGACGAAGTGATTGAGCAGTTGATCGAGCGCATGCAGCAGGAAGATTACATCTCTGTCGATCAACCGCATAATCCAGCACAGCAGTCAAGCGTGGGCGGACAGATTGGTGAAGCGCAGCAGCAGCAGACTAAATTCGAAATCACCGACAAGAGTCTGGATTTTCTCGGTTTCAAAACGTTGCGGGACCTGCTTGGGTCCTTGGGCAAGTCCAGCTTCGGGCGTCATGACACGCGTGATCTGGCGACCGGGATTGAAGCCAGCGGAGCTTCGAAGCTGTATGAATTTGGGGACACGTTGAATTTGGATATTACGGCCACACTCTCCAGTGCCATTGAGCGCGAGGGACTCCGACTGCCGCTGAACATCGAATATTCGGATCTGCAGGTGCACCAGTGCGAGTACCAGTCATCGTGCGCGACCGTGCTGATGCTGGACTGTTCGCACTCGATGATCCTGTACGGCGAAGACCGCTTTACTCCGGCCAAAAAAGTCGCCATGGCGCTTTCGCACCTGATTCGCACGCAATATCCCGGCGATTCCCTTTCGTTGATTCTCTTTCATGACTCGGCGGAGGAAATCCCCTTATCGCAGTTAGCGCGGGTGAGAGTCGGGCCCTATTACACTAATACTCGTGAAGGACTTCGACTAGCGCAGCGCATTCTGCAGCGGCAGCGGAAGGACATGAAGCAGATCGTCATGATCACTGACGGAAAGCCCTCCGCCCTGACCCTGGAAGACGGGAGAATTTACAAGAACGCATTCGGGCTTGACCCTCTGGTGGTTAGTGAGACTTTGCAGGAAGTTTCTAAGTGCAAGCGAGCGGGAATTCTGATCAACACATTCATGCTCGCCTCCGAGTACGGACTGATACAGTTCGTGCAGAAAGTAACCGAGATGTGCCGGGGGAAGGCCTATTTCACGACTCCATACACGCTGGGACAGTATCTGCTGATGGACTATATGTCGCGGAAGACGAGAACCATCCACTAGTCGTTGTTCGTTGATCCGGGACCAACCCGCGCACGCTTTCCCCGAGTGTCCTGTCGTCGCGATATCGAAAAGTCCCGACGGGTAATGCTCGGGTCCCATGCCCAGGGTTCAGTTGCCGGAATGTACGATAAACCTCCGCAAAAGTTTAGCCGGAGTAGTGACGGGTTGTCAGGTCATGTCCAGACGCCGGGTCCCGACCTTGAGACCGGAGCGAGGGACATCACAAAGCACCTCTCTACTTCTTCTCTTCGCTAGCCTTCACGGCCGCTTCCGCGGCCTGAAAACCGATTCGCGTGTGGGTACCGTCACAGAAGGGTTTATTCACCGACCCGCCGCAACGGCAGAGCGAGAACGCGGGTTTGCCTGTGAGGTCGTACGGATTACCGTCGCCGTCGATCAACTCGATCGTACCTTCGGGGGCTTCTACACGATAAGGACCGTTCTTGCGGACCGTAATCTTGACTTGGGCCATGGCATCTCCTGGGGAAAAATCTCTTACGACCATAACACGGGGGACGAGGTGAACCTCAGATCGGTTCTCAAGAAATCAGCTCCTACGGCTGAACGGTGGCGCAAGGACATCAGCCAGCCGCGGCCTTTCTAAGGAGGGTACGATAAAGCTGCAAGTAGTCATCCAGCATTCGTTTCGCCGTGAACCGGTCGCGGGCGCGCTGATACGCCAGATTACCGTAAGCACGACACAACTCGCGATCATCGCTGAGCATGCGAATCGTCTCGGCGAGACTCTCGGCGTTATTGCGCTCGAAGTACACGGCGGCGTCATCCCAGACCTCGCGGAACGTAGGAATATCATTGGCCACAATTGCGCAACGGGAAAGCGCCGCCTCGAGCGGGCTCATGCCAAACGGCTCGTAACGCGATGTGGCCGCATAGATCGAAGCCCGGCTATATAAAGCGCGGAGCTGGGCCTCGGTCTGCGGACCTTTGAAGGCGACGCAGATTTTATTGACTGCCAGTTTGACGTCCGCGCGGATGGGAGTACGCGGCGTGTAGCTGGGGGCATCGGAACCTACGATCAAGACCGGCATCTCATGCGGATGCTCGGTTAACAGTGATACCTGCTTGCCCGCATCCCACAAACGGCCAACCGCCAAAACGGAATCTTCTTTGCTCACGTAAGGATTGAAAAAGATCGGATTACGGCCATTGTGGATCACCCGTTCGCGGCGGGGCTGAAGGTAGCAGGCACGCAATGTTTCTCGCATCCAGTCCGAGGGTGAGATTACGGCGTCGGCGGCGGCTAGCCCTTGCGAGACTACCTCTCTGTACCACTCGAGCCAAGATGACGAAGGAGGTCGACGGCCATGTACTGCCAACCACCAACTCACCAGATCGCCATGCGCGACCACCACACGCGGCACATCGATTTCGAGCGCCCCATAACAATATTGATTGCTGTGCACGATATCCGGCCGAAGTTCGCGGACCAGTACCTGCAAATATCGGCAGGAGTCATGAAAATCTCTCTCCCCCTCCTGCATCCATTCGAGCCGGAAAGCTGTCGGACGATAGTCGAGACCGTGTAAATGCCCCATCCACGAGATCTGCTCCGGCAGGGGTATCTCGCCGAAGCTGACTAAGGTGACGCGTACGCCGCTGGTCACCAGGCTGGTCACGAGCTCGCGCGTGTAGGTCCATACGCCGGTAATGGTGTCGGTCGTGACGAGTATGTGCACCCATTCCCCTTGTCGGCAGCGTACCCGGAGCTGGCCGCTGGTTCAAGTATTCTAGTGTGAAGCCAGCGCGAGAAGAAGCCCTTCGTACAACCTGAGGAGGAAGAGGTATTCCTTTGCCGTTATTTTAAGGTTGTGCGTCGTAGCTTGCGCCTCGTCCAACTGCAGCTTCGCGGCTGTCGCGCCGAGGCCTTTACCGCACGAATCTTTTCCTTCACCTGCGGAGATAAATTGGGGAGCGTCGAGCGCGACCTCGCCATCCAGGATCATTCCGGTGAGGGGTTTGCGCAACTCGGAGCGCAAATCGTCAATAATGACCGTCGGATCATCGTGTGCACCGCCCCGCGACCATGGCTTGCTGGTTTCTGACTCTGTGTGCTAGCCGGGAGTCGAGCTTCGAGTGCGGCCATCTCTTTCGCCTCGGAGCGGTATGTTTCGGATGCGACGGAGGCCCAGGTCGGACGTGGTGAACGGCTCTGGCGCACCTTGAGCGGGAAGCGAGTGAAGACCCTGCCGCTTCTCTCCCTGTTGCCTGACAAACGGATGGACCATAGGACCAGCTAAGTGTGGGCGGCCG
This sequence comes from Terriglobales bacterium, assembly GCA_051986135.1. GTDB lineage: Bacteria > Acidobacteriota > Terriglobia > Terriglobales > Acidobacteriaceae > Gp1-AA122. Next base: position 3,733 of record JBPYDQ010000688.1, read on the forward strand.
ATTGTTCGCGGACGAATCGGGCGGCCATGTAGGATGTTGGCGTGCGTTCTCTAGAAAAGTCGGCTCCCCATTCGGCTCTGGACCTCGGATCAATGCCAGGCTGGCGCTACCGCGGCATTGTTGTGTGGTTGGTAGCTGGGGTGCTGGCTTATCGCTTCTATTGGGTGGTCTCCAGGTACGCAGTAAACCTGTTCTTCTTCGATGAGTGGGACGTCTACGACGGTCTCTTCCGAGGATGGCCATGGTGGCGGTTTTTTTTGCAGGAGCACGGCCCGCACCGACAAGGGCTAGGCGTTACGCTTGTAGCTTACCTGCTGAAAGCGACGCATTGGGACAGCCGCATGCAAGCGTACGCCATTGCCGCGGCGATCGTGCTGGCGATGGTTCTGGCAATCCTCCTTAAGGTTAAAGTCTTCGGCTCCCTGCAAATTTTCGACGCCATAATCCCGATTCTGTTTCTTGGTCTGGGGCAGTGGGAAGTTCTGTTGAGCGCCCCCGGCCCATCGGCGCAGGCGTTCCCGCTTTTGTTGCTGGTTGCGTATTGCCTTGCCTGGGCCCGGGACAGAGGGTGGGTTCGATACGGGTCAATATTGGGGCTCAATTTTTTGTTGATCTACACGGGGTATGGAATGTTCGCTGGGCCGATTACCCTGGCTTTGCTGGCGATCGACTGCTGGCAGAGCTGGAAGACAGGTACGAGAATGACCGGGCCGTTGCTGGCTTGGATGGCAAGCGCCGCATCTCTGGCGTCGTTCTTTTACGGGTACCTTTTCAACCCGGCAGCCGATTGCTACCAGTTTCCCTACCGGAACCCTGCTGCTTATTCCTGGTTCATGGGACTCATGTTTGCAAAATATCTTGGTATCAAGCGCGGCGCGGTGTTTCCGGCGCTGCTTGGAATCGGTGTTGTCATCCTGCTGGTGGCTGTGTTCTGCAAAGCCTTCTTTCTTGTGTTGCGAGGCGATAACGGGGCCAGAGTCGTTATCGTGATTCTCACCGGATATACCCTCATGTACGCGGCGGCGGCAGCCATCGGACGAGTTTGTCTGGGTATGGAAGCCGCTGGATCGTCCCGGAATATTACGCTGCTGATCCCGGGTTTCCTGGGAATCTATTTTCGTCTGCTCATGCTCGACCACACTTACAAGAGGACGTTGTTGATGAGCGCTTTTGTCATCGCGGTGGTTCCTGCTTGCGTTCAGAGGAATCACAAAGAGATCGAAGGCTTCTCGGCGATGAAGCGCGCGTGGAAGAACTGCTACCTGACAAACGAGAATATCGAGGATTGTGATCGATTGAGCAATTTGCAACTGTACAGTCGGCCCGAGGCGACTCGCCTGGGCGCTAAGCTGTCTTTCTTAAAACAGAATCGCTTGAATTTATATGCGAATGACCGGTGAGAGCGCCCTGCCCCTATCTTGGCAGCGACACGGGTGCGGTCAATCGGAACGTCAGTCGGCGATCGATTCCGAACTCGACCACCGTTTGAACTGCGGTGAAGACGGGGTCTGCCGCCGCGTGCTCCGTGCGCAGGCTGGTGTCGGGACGGGCTAGGGGCAGTCCAGCTTTGGCGAAGATGCTGGAACTCTGAATGGGAACAGTTTTACCATCCAGCGCCATTGAGACCAATGTCAAACGCAGGTAGGCGGGTGAATGCAACCTCGCCGAACGGTTTAGAGCGACGACCTCTCCGGTCAAGAAGGTACCTACGGGAATCACCCTGGTTCCCTGTAGAACAACGGGCTCGTCGAGAACCGCTTGGAACGAGTCGCCCGGGTGCGACGTCCTGCTGGATATGGATGTCTTCAGCCGAACCGTTAACGGCGTTCCCGCCGGAATATCTGTCTCGGCAGGCACGAGAGAGGAAGTCGGGGAGATGCCACCTTTCTCGGGAGGCTGTTCAAAGGGCAGTTTCGGCTCATCGCCTGTCTCGCCAGACTTCTGCTCCGCTGAAGCCAAAACGGATGGCCGGCGGGCACAACCAGCCGACAGCAGGGCTGTCATAAGTGCCAAAATCGCGAATCCGGCGACGAGGTTCACAGGCCTCCACCATCGGATGCTCGCAAGACGATTGCCAGAATTTTCTGGAGGAGGTAGAGAGGTTACGCGAACGGCGGCCGAAAGTTGCATGTACTTTTTGCACGGACATCCGGGATTGCTCGCCACCCTAGAGTTCAGCTGGAATTCGAGTCAGGGGGAGTGGTGAGGGAGCCGCGGAAAGCAGTTGTGTCTGTTGACAAACTCTTCCGAGGATCTTCTGGTTACAAATTTGATCTGTAACTCATTGATTTTCCGTTCGACGAACACGCCGAAAGTCGCCAAAATTACTGTGTTGGTTCCTTTTCAACAGCCACAGTTTGCCTCGTACACGAATGGCTTCCGTCGAGTCGTCCTGGTGGCCCCTCGAGTGCGGCCAGGAGGCCGTGGCCGGTGGCAGCAAACAGCCGTCCGTCAATTCGACAAATGCTCTATACGCCTAACCCGGCATCGGGATAACCGGCTGCAACTCTGACCTTTGTCCGTACTGTCAAAGACCAGACCAGACCGACTGCCGTATGCCAGCAGACGGTTCTTGGTTGAATCGAAGGTGATCGAACCAATTTCGCGAGTAGCAAGCCCGTTTGTAAGATGAGTCCGGCCGGCACCAGCATCGGCACTCGGGAACTGGGCGGGTTATTCGGTTGACATTGGCGGAGAGTGCCCTGCTCCTTAACGACCGTGCTGCTGGGGCGCCAGGCAGCGGTATTCGGCGGCAGCAAGGAATGCAGTGATTTGTACCTGCCGGCCAAGTCCGACAGATGGCCTGTTCCAGTACCAAAACCGGCTAACCGCTCGGGCGGCACTGGCCTGATTCGAACGAGCTCTCTGTCGCCCGACACCAATCCGTCCCTATCAGACCCGCGATAAAGCGATTGTGGATCGAAGTGATCAGCCTGAATCCGACTTACCTCGCCGGGCTCTATCAGGACCAAGGCAATCCAACCAGATCGGGACAAATGCGGGCCACGTCAGGATAGCTATCGGTAGCGCAATCAACAGCTTATGGCCAACAACGTATTTCACCGGATAGCGCACCGCTCACCAAACCCGCTCAAGGTAAGCGTTCAGGCGGGAACAGGATGAGCCCGGGGTGCCAGCCGATCAAAATGGCAAGTTACCGAAGATCGAAAACAAGAAAGGCCGGTGGGGCTAAGATCAGTCCCTTCCGGCCGAGTTTCTGACGGAGTGCTATTGAGTTTTAGCAGGTTTCTTTTTGCCCGTCTTGGGAGCACCTTTCTTTGCCGGTGGCGCACCCTTTACTTCCCGGCCGCCGATCAGGGTCAACGAGTCGGCTGCGTTAAACGGGAATTGACGGACAGAAGTCTGACCCGTCGTGCTGAGTGTGACATCCACGCGGCGATTGCTCGCCAGGATCACGGTTCGCATGTTCCTCAGAATTCTCTGTCGCTCTTCCGGGGTGAGGCCAGGCTGTTGCTCAACCGAGGTCCTGACTTCTTCCGGAGTGAGGTTGCGTTGTGCGCCGAAGGCTTTCACATCGATATGGTCGGCGGGCACACCATTTTCAACCAGGAAGCTCTTGACGCGCTCAACCCGCCGTTCGGAAAGCTTCTGATTGTATTCTGCCGTGCCGCGAATATCCGCGTGCCCCTCCAGAATCAGGTGCGCGTCCGGTTTGGCTTGCAGATATTTCTGGAAATCGGCTGCCAAGGCAACCAGCGTCTGTTGTTGACTGGGGAGCAGGCCGCCCTTCGGATTAGCCGTGGTTGGCTGAGACGTGGGGAAGTAGATGCTGTCGCCCAGCACCAGCCGCGCTTCCAGTTCTTTATTTTCGGGAGGCGCGGTTACCGCCACTTGGGCGGAACTGGATCCGGTCAAACCGCGGGCGTCGGTGCAAGTCGCATTTACCGTGATTGTTCCCGGAGCCGCCCCGGCGGTACTCAAGCTTGCCGTGCTGCCGGTACCGGAAACGGTGCCTGCGCTTGCGTTCCAGCTGCCAACGTTCACCTGAACGTTGTCCGGACTCTTGCAGTCGCAGGTGACGGCTGCCGATTGGCCCGCTTGCACGGAAGTCGGATTCACCGAGCAGCTCATGGTGGGCGGGTTCTTGGGCGGCTCTTTCACCGTAAAGTTCGCGGTGCAGCTCGCTTCGTTGTTGTTTTTCGCGCGCGGGTCAGTAATGCGAGCGGTAGCTGTGTAACTACCGCCGGCCAAACCGTTTGTATCCACGGTGGCGCTGCCATCCTTCGAGGTCAGCTTGCCACCGGTCGTAGTCCAGCTGTAGGTGACGGTGTGTTTAGGATTGAAGTTGCTGGGCGTAGCAGTCAGAGTGATTGGTTCGCCGACCATGACTTCGGCAGGTTGCGCCGAGCAGGTCGCGGACACCGGAACCGGTGGTGCTCCGCCGAAGTTGAATAGGACGCCGGTGCGCAGCCGCACTCCGTCATAATTCGGGCGTCGCAGGCCGGGTTGGTCAGGCGGCACTATGGAGGAAAAGTGCTGTCGTGCCCATTGGAAATCGGCCTCGATCAGACGAATATTGAAATATCTCGACACCTTCAAGTCCATCCCGCCGCCGAGGATCGCGCCAATCCCGTTGTGGTTTCCAAACGGCGTATTGAGCGAGTTCAGGCTGACAAGGGTATGGATGAAATAATTCATATTCTCGGTCCGCAGCATCACACGCGGACCCAGGGAGTAGGTATTGATGTTGAATCCGCTTTTCCAATTTCCGCCATAATCTCCCTCAAGGGCAAAGTTGGGATGGAAGTTATATCCAAACGCCAGACCGAAACCTGCCGACATGTCGGGCAAGTTTCGCCCTTGCACGGGATTTGCTGTGCCAAGGATGGGGACCTGGCCCCCGGGGTTCAGCCACTGGTAGCCGATGAATAGATCCGCCTTGGGAACAGTCTGGTCCTGCGCCGACGATGTCAAAGGCCAAATACAGGCGAACAGGAACACGACTAGGAGGACTGGGGAACCTACCCGACGTGCAAGTGACATGTTTCCTCCAAATCCGCAGAATAAGTTTTCTTACTTCGTAACCGGAGAGATAAAGTGAAAGCAGGATTTTAGCGCAGCGGGAGGTACAAAGAAACCTGGGAACATTTCCGGGGAAGCTTTCTAGGGCTGCCAGGCTCAGCATGGTCGGGCCTGAGTGATTTCCAAGTTGCCGGAATGGCGTTGCCCACACAGCGTTTCGGACTTGCCGGGAAACGCTTCCGGCCTGAATAATGGCTGAGGTTGCCTATGAACCAAGAGAAAGTGCTAATCGTCGAAGACGAAGAGAACGAGCGCATCGGCCTCGCCGAGCTGGTCTCGCGATGGGGATACCTCACCGAAACCGCCAGCAATGGAGTGGAAGCACTGGATAAGGTCGTTAGTTGGTCACCAACCATCGTGATCACCGATCTGAAAATGCCGCGCATGGGAGGAATGGAGTTGATTGAGCGCCTGGAGTCGCAGCCACAAACGTTGGCAGTTGTGGTGGTCACGGCCCAAGGGACGATCGACAGCGCCGTGCGGGCGATGCGCATGGGAGCCTACGACTACATTACCAAGCCTATCGATTTCAATCGTCTGCGGACGATCTTGCAGAACGCGTCGGAGCGCCGCGAAGACAAGCTAGAGAAAGAGGTCATGCGGCGAAAACTGCGCGATACCGGTTCGTTGGGCGCTTTGGTGGGCAGTTCGCGGAAAATGCAGGAAATCTTTCGGCTAATCGAGATGGTTGCGCCGAGCACCGCGTCCGTCTTGATTACAGGCGCCAGTGGAACCGGCAAGGAGTTGGTGGCACGCACCATCCATGAGCTCAGCCCGCGGCGGAATCGGCCGTTTATTGCAATCAACTGTGCCGCAATTCCCGAGACGTTAATCGAGAGCGAGATTTTTGGACACGAGAAAGGCGCTTTCACGGGGGCGCTTGAACGGCGAACCGGGTGCTTCGAACTCGCCGAAGGCGGCACTCTACTGCTCGATGAAATTGGCGAGATGCCGGTGGCGACACAGGCGAAGCTGCTGCGAGTGCTGGAAGACCGAAAACTCCGTCGCCTGGGCAGCAGGGTGGAAACCACGGTGGACGTACGGGTATTGGCGGCAACTAATAAGCTTCCCGAGGAAGCTGTCGCTAAAGGTGAACTGCGCAATGATCTCTACTACCGTCTGAATGTCTTCAATATCCATATGCCTCTGTTGCGGGAGCACAAAGAAGATCTGCAAGAGCTGGCTCAATCGCTGCTGTCGGAAATGAGTCAGAAACATGGCCGCAAGGTAGCTACCATCAGCGATGCCGTGCTACACGCCTTTCAGAACTACTCCTGGCCGGGGAATGTTCGAGAACTCAGGAACACGCTGGAGCGTGCCGTAATCGTGTGCGAGGGGCCGGTAATTGAGACCAGGCACTTGCCCCCTGGATTTGGGCAGATGACGGCGCTTTCGGCGGTTAACGATCCCGATGCTGTCCGGCTAGGGGTAGGCACAACGGTAGAAGAGGCTGAGAGGCTGCTCATCCTCAAGACCCTCGAAGCCACCAGCAATAACAAGACCCGCGCCGCGGAAATTCTCGGCATCAGCCTGAAAACCCTGCATAATAAGCTCAAAGAGTATGGCAGCGCGCAAGCCGATGTGGCTGTGGGCAAGGATGAGTAAGGCCCGCCGGCTCATGGGCCTTGCCTCAAGCGCAAGCACGGCTTCTGCTTAGATTTATGCGCCGAAAAACCAAAATCGTATTGGGCATCACGTTGATGGTTTTCATCCTCGTGACCTCCTTTTCCTACATCTACATCTCGGAACTGGTGCGGCAGAGAGTTACATCGGCGTACGAGACCGCGTCTTTACTCGCGCAACAACTGGCCTACGCGGCCTACAATGCCCAGACCGACTTGAGCAGCACCCGCGTGGACACCGATGACCCCAAGGCCGTCCGCGGGGCCCTAGCCGATGCTCTGGCGGAAGATGTGAACCTCAACAACATGATGGAGTCGGTGGTCAGCAATTGGCCGGTCATTTACGACGCCGCCATTGTGGACAATGATGGGCGGGTACTGTTGCATACCAATCCTGAGCTGGTGGAAAAGGTCATTTCCCCTCGTCCCGATTTTTCCTTCGTACGCGACGCGCAATTCCGACGACAACTCAAGATCGTGTACAGCCCGGCGGCCGTTTACGAGGTGCACACCCCGCTGCTGTTGCAGGGCACTCCTTTCGGGACTGTGCGCGTCGGAGTTTCGACGGTTCTTCTCAAGAACGAGGTAACTCCACGTTTACGACATGCGGTGATTTTCTCTTCGCTCGCGTTGCTGCTTTCCCTGGTGCTGGCGGCGGGACTGTCGAATCTGGCTCTTGGTCCCCTAGAGCTCATCAGCAAAAGCCTGGACACGGTCGCCGCTGGCGACACGCGCTTTGTGCCCGCGGGAGAAGCCGCCCATGACGAATACGGGCTGGTGACTCTCAAGATTGCCCATCTGGACCGCCAGATGCGGGATACGAAGGAAATTTTTTCGGCGCTGAAAGACAATGTGGACCAGATCATGGCCACCCTCCAGGATGGACTGATGCTGTTCACCCGGGATTTCCGTGTGGTATTGGTCAGCGCCTCCATCGAGCACTTCCTTGAACGGCCGCGCAGCGAACTTCTGGGGCGCACTGCCCCTGAGATCTTTTCCGATGCGACCGAGTTAGGCGCGCTACTTCTCACCGCTTTCGACCGCAAGTGGCCCATCGCGCAGCGTGAACTGCCGACCAATGGCAAGATCGTACAAGTCTCCCTAGACTTCATCCAGGAAAGAGGAACGCAGATCGGGGCATTGCTGACGATGCGTGACGCCGAGTCGGTGCGTCGGATTGGCGACGAAATCGAGACCTCTCGGCGACTATCGGCCAGCAGCCGCATCACCCGGGGAGTCGCGCACGAAGTCAAGAATCCGATCAATGCCATCGTATTGCACCTGCAACTTCTGCAGCAAAAACTTGAGCGAGTCGACCCGGATTCCAAGCGACACATGGACATTATCGGTAGTGAAATCCATCGCCTCGACCGTGTGGTACAGATTCTGGTCGACTTCACTCGCCAGCGTGAACTTCGCATGGAGGAGAGCGATCTGCGTAAACTGGTAAGCGAAGTCGTTCTCCTTGCCTCGCCCGATGCAGAGGTTCATGGTGTACGCATCAAGCGCGACCTTCCCGAGGAGCCTCTGCTGGCAAAAGTGGACGAGGATTTTATGAAACAGGCGTTGCTGAATATTGTGATTAACGGGGAGCAGGCAATGCCGCACGGGGGGACGTTGACCATCCGTGCCCACCGCGACGAAGCAAACGCGGTCATCGAAGTGCGTGACCAAGGCGGCGGCATTGCCAAAGACGTCCAGGACAAGATTTTTGAACTATACTTCACGACCAAAAAGGGGGGCAGCGGCATCGGACTGGCGCAAACCTACCAAATCATGCAATGGCACTATGGTTCGGTCGATTTTGAGACTGCGGAGGGCGAGGGCACGACCTTCCGATTGCGTTTGCCTTTGCTCGAGGCGACGGGGGAGACCGCCCCAAAGGAAAACGAGGTGACGACCTGACGCTGGATGGCGGTTTAAGTCACAGTGCAAACAATCTGGGGAGAGACTACAATCGACGGGAATTTCTGGAAATCGGGGTTTTCAGGGATGAAATTTACTCTGGCCATGGTGCTGATAGTGTTCGCATGCCGTGGCGCCGGTGCGGCTCGAGACCAACAGTCTTCTCCACCCCCGCCACAAGCGGAAGCGACTCAGCCTGGCGGCGCGGAAGCAGTTCCGCAGCAACCGACGACGCCTCCGCCGACGCCCCAACCCTGCGCAGCAGGGAAGGATACATGTACGGTATGGGATCCCGCGAAGCAGGAGCCGACAAGCGCTCCCGCTCGCGAGCAATCCGGGAAGAAAGCGGCAAAAGTTACCAGATCAAGAAAAGCAAAGGCACGCCGACGCAACGCCGTCCAGGAGCAACCCCTCGCCCACGACGAACCTACTACTAAAAAAACGATCGTGCGGAAGGGGAGCACTTCCGATCCCACCGTACTCACCCTCGGCGCCGCGTCCGAGACCAGCTATTCCCGGCAAACGACCGAGGACTTGCTGGCAGCAACCGACGCCAATCTGAAGCAAGCCAGATCACGGTCACTGAGCCAGAATCAAGTGGAGACGGTCAACCAGATCAAGCGGTTCGTGGAGCAGGCCAATGCCGCGATGAAGGAGGGGGATCTGGATCGCGGGCACAGTTTGGCGCTGAAAGCGAATCTGTTGTCCGACGATCTGGCGAAACATTAGCGAATCATCAGTCGAAGTCTACTTACCTTTTGCGCGCGCCGCGCTCACTTTCCCTAGCAGCTCCTGAGATGGCTGTTGCAGAGGACCGGGGATTTTAACCGCCTCGGTCAGTACCAGGCGAGCGTCGTTTACACGGTTCAATTTTGCGTAGGCAAAGCCGAGTCGATAGAGCGCCGTGGCATAAGCCACATCGTCTTGTCCTTTGAGCAGGTTGGATGCGCTCTTCAGGTGGCTTACAGCGCCCGCAGTCTTGTCCTGCTTCATGAGCCCAAAACCCAGCGTCGATTCCGCAACCCCGGCGGAAAGCTTGCGCGAGCGGTCGGCATCGGGGGCATCCGCCTTGGCCAGTTCGATAACCTTCTGCGCATAGCTGATGGACTTCGTCACCGCGCTCGGCGAAGTTTCCTCCACATAAGCATTCGCCATGAGCAGAAGCGTCGCCATATTGTTTGGATCGGCGGCCAGGGATTTCTCGCCGTACGAGATCAGTCGAGCCGGATCGTTCAACTGGCCGGGGCCCAGCGTGTACATCACGTACTGTGTGACGGACGCTGCAAAGCGGGATTGGGGAAATGCGGAGGCAAAGCTTTCGATATAAGCCATACGCTGCTTCGGGGTTTTTTCGTCGGCGATGGCGTTAAACGCAGCGGCTTCCAGGAATTCATAAGCGTTCTTGGCGGATGATCTGTCCTCTGCAACGTGCGCGGCAAAATCCTGATCACTCATTCCTGCCGGCTTAGTTTGCTTCTCGAGTCCGTTATACGCTTGGCCACCGGCGACGGCGTAGCCCATGAGCTTTGCGTTGTCTTTCATCTGCTGCGCCACATTAGCCTGCGAAACCAGGATATCGAGATTATGCGGCGAGGCGGCCAGAGCCTTGTCGCCGTACTCCAGCGCTTTGGAAAGGTCCCCGGTGGTTTGGTAAGTTTGGGCGATTTGCCAGTTACCGTAGGCCAGGGCGGCGGAATTGGAGGAAAATTTCTGCACAAAATCCTGGTACATAGCCAATTTCTTTTCGGCGTCCGGCTGGTTGGCGATAGCCGTAAGCGCCTGATCTTCAGGTGTGCCGGCGGGGATGACAATCTTGTCCAGTTGAGCAAGGGCTAAGGCGGAGCAGAATGCCAGCAGCACGGGTAGCGCGCCGAGTCGTTTCATGGCACCTCCAGTGGAGTGCGAAATCAACCCTTTTCGAGCGCGAATCGTACCGCTGAAACCTGGTAACAAGCAAGCACTTAGATTCGGAAAGTAGCTTCTACCTGCGGCCCTGACGCTTCTGGGCGACTACCAAGCCGCGCGGGGTAGGCAAGAGTACGACTGAGATAAGACCCTCGGCTTCCAGTTTCAATGCGGCCTGGCGCACCTGCTGCAGGTGAGAACTGGCATCGTGCATGAGGATCAGGCCGTACGGGTTCATCTGCGGGAGAAAGCGCCGAACTTCCCGCTCGCGAACCGGCATATCGCTGTCGCTGAAAAGAAGGTCGATCGGGCCAGTAACTTTCAGTTCCAGGCTGGACTGGTTGCGGCAGTCGATCCACTCCTCCAGCCCGGAAGCTTTAATCCGCTCTTTGGCGCTGGCGTAGACCAAAGGATCAAATTCGCAGCTAATTACTCTGCCCCGCGCGTTGGCTTTCAAGCCCTCTGCGATCCACAAGGTGCTGATGGCGGTAAAGGTTCCTGTCTCGACCACCAGTTCCGGCTTGACGGTCGTCACCATAGTGCGCAGGAACTCGAGCACCTCGACCTCAGCGGTCATGGAATCGTACATGCTCCAACGTTCCGGATAAGGACACTCCAGAGTGGCGCGGTGATACTCCGGCTGTAACTGATCGCCGGTTCTCTGGATTTGCCGCAGGATTTTGTGTTCCTGCTTTTCTTTTTTTTGCAAGAGACGTTTTAGGCTGACTCCCATCAGCATGAGTATAAATGTTGGGAGAGACTCGCTGGGCAGACAAGGGGGATCGATTGGTAGTGTTCCAGCATCTTTCCTGTTAAATAATCTGTGCTCCGTCCTGGATCTGGATTTTCGTTAGAGTGAAACAATGCGGCTGATCCTCGAGAAAACCTCGCTGCGCTATATTTTCGCGGCGAATGTCGTTTCCATGTTGGGGAGCGGGATGAATGCAGCCGCGGTGGCCTGGTTCGTTCTCGAGGCCACACATTCGGAGACGGCGCTGGGGACCCTTGCGATTTTTCAGACAATTCCGGCCATGCTTATGTTGCCGTTCACCGGGGTAATCATCGACCGCGAGGACCGGCGCCGCCTGGTCATGATGCTGGATGCGGCCCGGGCAATCATCATCCTGGTGGTCTCGATCCTGGCTTTTCGGGGTAAGGCGCAGGTTTGGGAACTCTACGTAATGGCCACTCTGGTGGCGGCCGGTTTCTGGATGTTTTGGCCGACTATCACGGCATTGGTCCGCGAACTGACTCCCGACTCCGAATTCGTACACGCCAATACCTTCCTGCTGGCCGGGATTCAGGGCGGATGGTTGACTGCCGGGGCAGTGGTCGGGTTCATGTATGAGCACGTCGGGCTTGGCGGCGTGCTGCTCATTGATTTCTTAACCTATGTTTTTTCCTTTCTATGCTACCTACTGGTGCGCAAGGGCAAGCACGTGGTGCCACGTCCGGCCGAGCTGCGAGCCGATATTCGCGCCGCCGAAAGCCAAGCGGAACGGTTTTGGCGCGAAATCAAGGATGCCATTCATTTTCTTCGGCAGACTCGCAGCGTGATTTTTCTTGGCGCCAGCTGGGCCCTCTTTCTGGGAGCTATGTCCACCGGCAGCGTGGTGACGCCGTCGCTGAGCGACCGCGTCTTTCATGCGGGCGCCACCGGCTATGGCTGGTTGAACGCTGGCTGGGGAGCGGGCGCTTTCCTGAGCGTGCTCTATGCACCGCAATTGATCGCGAAAGTAGGCTGGCGGCGCTCTATTGCGATTTCCATGGCGCTGCTGGCCATCTGCATGATGCTGGCACCATATTCGATGTTTCTATCTGCCGCCGTCGCCCTTTACGGAATCATGGGCTCGGGACGTGGGGTCAGCGGAATTGCCATGAACACCAGTTTGATGGAGCAGGTGCCGAACCACTTCATGGGACGGGTGCAGAACATATTTTATTTCTTCGGAACTGGCTTGCAGGTGGTTCTCGCAATCATCGTCGGTGCCGTAGCCCACCATCTCAGCCTGGCGGGCGGATACGCCATCCTCGGCCTGGTGTATGCGCTTGCGTTCGTCAGTTCCACATGGCCCACCGGTGAAGCGAGGGCGGTAGCAGCACCATCGGTGGAATGAGAGGCTGCCTGGCGCTGCACCCTTCACTTGGCAGGAAGCGGCCTGTTCGCCGGATGCCGGCCCGAGCCGAATCGGATCTTTGTACTCGGGGCGGGCGTGAGGAACTCAGGTTTGCTCAACCCTGGCGAACCAGAATGCTGGAGTGCTCTCCACTTTCCAACCTGATATGCTTTCGGTTTGAATTCCCTCAGGAGACAAGCATGTTCAAGCTCGACGGCCGGGTTGCCGTGGTGTTCGGACTCGCCAACAAACGCAGCATTGCGTGGGCTATCGCCCAGGGACTACACGCTGCCGGCGCCCAACTCGCTATCACCTATCAGAACGAGCGGCTGGAAATGGAAGCGAAGGACTTGATCCTGTCGTTGCCTGGAGCGGAAGCGTTCAAGTGCGATGTTTCCCAGGACGAGGAGATTGATCGTGTGTTCCGACAATTCGAGGAGCGCTACGGCAAACTGCATGCTCTCGTGCACAGTATCGGGTTCGCTCCCGTGGCCGAACTCAAGGGCGATTTTGTCTCTACCAGTCGCGAGGGCTTTCGGATCGCGCATGATGTCAGCGTGTATTCGCTCATCGCGCTAGCGCGCCGGGCGGCTCGGCTTATGCAAGATGGTGGCAGCATCATTACATTGACCTATTACGGGTCTGAGAAGGTGGTTCCACATTACAATGTAATGGGAGTAGCAAAAGCCGCTTTGGAATGCACGGTCCGGTATTTGGCCTTCGATTTGGGCAAGCAGAAAATCCGCGTGAACGCCATTTCCGCCGGTCCAATTAAAACACTGGCGGCGCGTGGGATCAGCGATTTCACCGACATGCTGAAGTCGCACGCCGAGCGAGCGCCGCTGCAGCGGAATGTGGATGTGCACGAAGTGGGGGAAACTGGCGTTTTTCTAGCCTCCGACGCAGGTTCCGGCATTACCGGCGAAACGATCCACGTCGATTGCGGGTACAACATCATGGGATTTTGAAGCGAGCATCGGCCCAAAGCCCGAGCTAGCGGACTGAGAGGGCAGTGTTTGCCGCATCTCCTGATGCGCGTACACTTTGGGAAGTGAAGTTATGAACTCGAACCGTGTCATATTCGCGCTCTTCGCCTTGGCCATTCTTTTTTCTATGGTTCACGAATACCAGCTGCGGTCGGCCTGCCTTCGCCCAACTCTGACCGAAACCAGAGTTACCCAGCCTGTGGCGCGATAGGTTATTTTCCAGAACTGTCCTCGAAATGGGTTGCTCGAGAAGCGGTGCCCTGTTGGTGCTGCTTTTGTACCTTGCGGCGGATATCGGGCCAGAACTCCTTCACTCCAATCGCCACCGTATCCCAACCAACCTCGGTCCACCAGACGCTCATGGTGTTCGCCACCGTACGGTCTCCGGCGGGATGATATGTGTTTGCGATACCGGCAGCGACCGCGCTGCCCAACACCTCGGAGGCGTTGAACGCTGTGTTTCCGGAATCGCTGCGAGTAACGAAAATTCGGCTGATCGCGTAGCCCAGGCGGTGTTTGAAAGTGCCATTGCCCAGCTGGTAATAGCGGGGATCCTGGTGGAGTAGTGAGGGCAGGATGGCACCTGTCATGAAATTCTCGATGGTGTTATCGGCAAAGGCTGAACCGTAGCGCTTGGCATACCCGGCGGCACCCTGGCCGTATCCGGGTTCGCTGTCTGTCGCCTGGCTGATGCCGGCCAGGAACCCGACGTAGGGATACTCCACCGGATCGAAAGATGTTCGCAGCACGACCTTAAATTTCTCTTTGCTGGTGAGGGGCGGAATCTCGTGGGCGTTTTCGACTGTCAGGAAATTCGGCAATGTCCAGAAGAGACGGTCGTTGGAGGTGCCATTTTCTTTTCTTGCAGCTTGTGCCTCGGGCTTTATTACGCTCGGGGCAGAGGGCAGAGACCCAGCGCTGGTCGCGGAAGGCGATGCCGGGGATCCATCAGGTTTCGCGGACGCGCCCGCCGCGGCTGGGGTTTGCGGCGAAGTGTCCTCGAGACCGGGCTGGGCGGCCAAGCTCCGAGTCGCCAGCATAAGATACAAAACGGCAGTTACCCACACGCTCAGTGTTTGCACGGTCACTCCAGGATAAGATGCGTAGAGTACTCAGGCCGACTAGGCTGTTGTCACACGAATCCGGCGGTCGTTCTCCCCCACCCTCTCGAGAACGATTTCTACGTTTCGTTCGCGCTCAAAACGGCTGAACTTCTCTCCCCACTCTATCAGGAGGATGCTGTTTTCCGCGACCAAATCGTCCAGACCAAGGGTCTGCAACTGGCGGGGAGTGTCAACGCGATAAAGGTCGATGTGATACAAACTGGCGCTGGGCCCCCGGTATTCATGTACCAGGGTGAAAGTGGGACTGGTCACATCATCTTCGCGGGCGGCCTCGAACGCCTGAGCGATGCCCTTGACGATAGTGGTCTTACCCGCGCCGAGATCCCCTCGCAGGAGCACCAGTTTCGGCGGGGCGAGAAGTTCGCCTAAGGTTCGCCCGAAGGCGATGGTTTCTTCGGCGGAATGAGTGGTAACCTCACGGGTGGACATCTAATGCCAGTATAGCGAGGCAGCCTGTCCCCTTCCCTCTGCAGTTTCCGCCGTTGATTTCCGGCGCGACTTCGGAGGTGTCGAGCGAAAAGCCGCGCATCGCACCACAAGTGCGGGACCCGATGACAGCGTCGTGCAGAATGACGGATCACGGAGTCGTCCGAGCCACACGTCAAGTGCCCGATCGTGGGGGATCCAGGTGTAATGCCGGCTACCCCGTTCGGTGCTTGTACTCTAGTGCAGAGGCCTCCCCTGGTGGAGATGGAATTCAGTTTGGCGCCTTTCCATATTCGTCATCCAGCAGGACCGAGCCGAACCGCCGAGCTCGACCGGCGGAGCGCGCCGCGAAGGGTGTGGTGAAAATGGGTTATAGCAGGAAGTAACTATCGCAGTCGCGGAGGACATTGGCGAGATTACGGAAGCTCGATGTCTGGATTCGACAATCGCTTGCCTCCATACAGTGCCCCCGGCGGAGGCTCCCCATTGCTGCATAATGCAGGACTGTTCTAGCGGGCGTGCAGCTGCTTTCCTAACCGCCCCTTCGAAAAGGTTATGGTCAAAAGAATTTAACTGTGCGCTGGTGCGCCGATTCGCGCATGCTTCGAAATGCATCCGGGAGAGCTCTTAGCAAGTCGGTCGCAACCAGACATTGCTCGCCCATTGCTTCCTTGGCCATGTCTCCGGCCAAGCCGTGGAGATAAACGGCAGCGCAGACGGCTTCGAAGAGACGACTCGGATTTTGGGCAATGAATCCAGCCACCATACCGGTGAGAATGTCACCCGTCCCGCCAGTCGCCATACCAGGATTGCCGGTGGTGTTGACCCAAACCTCGCCGCTGGCGTCAGCGATGAGAGTGCGGTGGCCTTTCAGAACTGTGATGCATCTGTGGTCGCGCGCGAAAATTCGTGCCAGAGGGATGCGGTCGCGCAGAACTTCGGAAACGCTGCACCCGCAGAGTCGGGCCATTTCACCCGGGTGAGGCGTAATCACCAGAGGATGATCTCTACCATGGAGCTTGTCGCTGGAGCCCTCGAATGCGTTCAGGCCGTCGGCATCGACGACCATGGGTAGCCTGTAGCGCGCCACCACGGTCCGAACAAACTCCGCCGTCTCCTGCGCCCGCGAAATACCCGGTCCCAGAGCGAGAACCGTCTTCCCTTTCAGGAGTGCGTCTGTGTGGCCGCTTTCGAGAGCGCGCAAGGAAATTGTGCCAGCATCGGTTTCCGCCAGAGCCTCGGTCATGATCTCGGGATGAAATCCGGCTACAGTCGGGAGAACCGATTTTGCCGTGGCCACGGTCGCCAGGCCTGCGCCTACTCGTAACG
>JBPYDQ010000689.1:0-5187 GCA_051986135.1 Terriglobales bacterium
GCAGGCCTCATACACTTACTTCCTCGCTCGCTATCTAGGCATCGACGCCGCCATGTACGACGGTTCCTACAACGAATGGAGCAGCGCAAAGCAGCCCGTGGTGCGCGGAGATTCGCCGCGCTAGGAACCTTAGATTCGGTCTTTTGGCCGGAATATGCCATTCAATGCGACCAGGAACGGGTGGCAAAGTTTTGGTTAGTGGAACCAGTCACCTACGACTAGCAGCCGGAACAGTCATGTTCAGTTATAGGTACTTTGCATGTGTCCGTAGTGTTCGTCGGAAGGAGCCACTGCGTCCATTGCTGGCAGATGATGTTCTTCAGCTGCGGGTCTGGGAAGAACGGCCACGGGTCATCGCATGTTTCCGTCGTTGATGGCCCCTCTAGCTTGATGAAGCGCTGCGAAAGAGCCTGCCTTCCATTGCACGGGTGTCGGGTCAAGTCTCGACGCGTGATCAAGGGTGGGTGGAGTGATCGTCAACTGAACGATGACGGGCAACTCGGACATTGGCGTCAGTTGATGTAAACAGGGCTTCGCTTGAACTGAGCCCTTAGTGAGTGGGTTGGGGATTTTTCGTCAACTAAGCACCATTCCTTGGTTTCCGAGTAGCCGACGATTCGCCAGCAATCGGTCGAGGCACTTCGGTGGCTTGGGCGTTTCTCGTCAAGTTGACATGACGCGGACTTCACGAGAGCAATCTCCCAACCCACTGGTCGTAGGCGAAGAAGAACCACCGGCCCTACCCTACCGGCAGGCCACGGCGCAGCGGCAGTAGCGCAGAAAGGAAGCAACAGCATGGCAAAGATCCAAGTAATAATCGTTAGGGCACTTGCCCGCGCAGGGTTCAAATCCGTGCAAAAGGCGTTATTCGGACAGGTCGGAAAAACTGCAAGAGCAATGCGACGAGCGGCCGATGCTAGAGATCTCGACACAAGAGTTCGAAGATGTGCTAATCTTTCCAACCCGTCACACAGGAGGGCGACGCATGTGGAGGGTCCCTATGTTACTCCTGCGAAACACGTGCGCGACCTATCACAATTTCTTTCAACCAGCGCCGCGCTGGCATTTCACCGGAATGCGCCTAGCAACTTCAGTACAGGAGAAGCGAACATGATCTCTTCGGCATTTCCGTACCAAAAGAAGCGGCAGCGAGTCCTTGATAGAGAGATGGCGTACGTGGAGGTGGGAAAGGGCAACCCCATTCTGCTGCTGCATGGCAATCCCACTTCGTCCTACCTTTGGCGTAATGTGTTGCCACACTTGGAGCCACTAGGCCGCTGCATCGCCCCCGACCTGCTCGGCATGGGTGACTCCGATAAGCTGCCTAACAGTGGTCCCGGCTCGTATCGCTTCGTCGAGCACCGCCTCTACCTCGATGCCCTGCTCGAAGCCCTGAATGTGCGCGAGCGGGTCACCTTCGTCATCCATGACTGGGGCTCGGGCCTCGGCTTCGACTGGGCCAACCGCCACCGTAAGGCCGTGAAGGGTATCGCGTACATGGAGGCGATCGTGCGGCCGCAGGGCTGGGACCACTGGGACGTGATGAATATGCGTCCATTCTTGCAGGCGCTGCGTTCCGAGGCCGGCGAGCAGATGGTCCTCCAAGAAAACTTTTTCATCGAGAAGATACTGCCAGGGGCGGTCCTACGCACGCTGACCGCCGAGGAGATGGCGGAGTACCGGCGGCCGTTCGCAGAGCCCGGCGAAGGACGACGGCCGACGCTGACGTGGCCTCGGGAGCTCCCAATCGAGGGCGAACCCGCCGACGTGAATGCGATCGTGGCGGCCTATGCGGAATGGCTGGGGACGAGTGATGTGCCCAAGCTATTCATAAAAGCGAAGCCCGGTGCGCTGCTCGGCGGTGGCGCGAATCTCGACGCAGTTCGCACTTGGCCAGCGCAGACCGAGGTCACGGTCGCGGGGGTCCATTTCGTTCAGGAAGATTCGCCTGACGAGATCGGGCGGGCCATCGCCGACTGGATGGGGACGCTGGGCTAATTGGAGCCGGTCAAAGCACCGGTGATCGGAACACCTCGTATAAGAAGAATCGAGGGACATGAACGAAAACAAAATCATCGCAGCAATTCTTATCCTACAATGGCCACAAGCGCCAGAGAATTGCGCGACTCGTTCGCAGAAATGGCACAGAGAACTGGCGCAAAGCCATCAAAGATTACGAATGAATTCTTGCCGAACTAGGCCGCGATTTGGCAAAGGAATCGTAACCTTGCGTCTGCTGCATGAGAAATGAGCCAATGCATAGGACGGAATACCTCCCAGTATCGCCAGATCATGCGCCCCCCCGGAGGACGTGGCCCATGCCCCGACTCCTCTCGCTGAATGTTCGTCCTTCCGCGCGAATTGACTTGCTACGGCAAAACTGTGCGAACCGAGATCTGGAAGCTTCCCGTCGAAGGGCGGCGCATGGTGTGGAAGCTCAATGTTGATGGTGACGGGCAAGCTGACCTCGGAGGTCACGGCGGAGAGCAGTGCGCCGTGTTTGTCTACCAGATGGATTCATATCATCAACGGGAACGTTTTCTGAGTCGGAGTGATTTTAGTTTCTGCCAGTTCGGCGAAAATTTCGCGGTTGAAAGACTTGCCGATGAGGAGGTCTGTATTGGTGATCGATACCGCATCGGCGACACGGTATTCGAGGTGACACAGCCGCGCGTAACCTGCGACCTCAACAACAGCGGCGCAAGGTCGTTTCAGTTTAACTTTCCCTACGAGGAGGAACGATGGGACTCTCCTGGCAACAAGGTCCGTTATCACCGGGAGCAATCGGCCGATTTCTCGTGCCCGAACCGCTACCCCAGAGATTGTTGTACGTTGAGCCGTTGCGTCGGCGGATGCGCGTGCGTTTCGGCGGAAACTGGATCGCGGATAGCGAGAACGTCCTCCTGCTCTTCGAGCCGGGTCATTATCCGATGGCCTATTTCCTGGAGACTGACGTCTCTTCGGACACTCTGCAACGTACTGAGCATACGACCCAGCATCCCGATCTTGGGCTTACATCGTGGTATACCGTGCGGGCGGGTGAGCAAAGCACGCCGCGAGGGGCGTGGCAACACATCAACCTGCCCGCCTACGCAAACGAGTTGCACGGACGGGTCGCGTTCGCCTGGCCCTCTATGGATGGCTTCTACGAAGAGGACGAACGGATCGTGGGCCATGCCGCTGACAGCTACCACCGCATCGACATCCGCCAGACATCCCGTCATGTCGTGATCCGCCATGGTGACCGCATCATTGCCGATACTAAACGGCCAATGGTTCTCTATGAGTCCGGTTTCGCGCCACGCTGGTACGTTCCACGTGCTGATGTCGATGAATCTGCGCTTACTCCCGTGGACCGCCAGACCTTCTGCCCGTACAAGGGGCTATGCTCCTACTACAACATCGGTGACGCACATCTGGCGGTCTGGTCGTATCCTGAGGCGTATCCCGAGGTCGGCCGCATTTCTAACTTCTTATCATTCGAGCCGGACATTGTCTCGGTGCAGCTTGATGGCAACCAGCTTCATCTTGAACCAGGTCAGACCGTGATTCCACACGGCCCCGATCGCGAGCTCACTGTCGCCGAGGTTCTCCCCCGCCGCAAGTCGGTATGAGCCGACACTCGGCTTGCAGCGGCGAACACGGGAGAGATCTCTAGCCGACAAAGGCGGGAGTGTTCCAGGTTCTAAGTGCCAAATCACAGCAGGCGCAAAGGAGATGTAATCGTGAGGACGCCAACCTTCTCAGTCGAAGTAATCACGCTGCCGGTGAGCAACATCGAGCGAGCGGTGCGGTTCTATGTCGATCAGCTCGGCTTCAAGCTCGATGTCGACTATTCGCCGAACGACGCGTTCCGAGTCGTGCAGCTCACTCCACCGGGCTCCAAATGCTCGATCCAGATAGGTAAGGGACTCACCGACGCACCAGTCGGCTCACTTCGCGACGTCTATCTCGTCGTCACGGACCTCGAGGCCGCGCGGAGCCGCCTACTCGAACGTGGTGTCGACGTCGCAGAGATTCGGCACAAGACGCCCATCGGCGCCTGGGATGGAGGCTTTGCGCCTGGCCTCGACCCCGCGCGCGGAGACTACGCGAGCTTCGCCAACATCAACGATCCGGATGGCAACACCTGGGTGCTACAGGAGCGCGGTTACCACAATGTGTGATGTTGCCGGGGTACGAATGTTCTGGTCGTATCACGGGCAAACCGGAAGTCACCTGTTGCTAACAGGGCTTCCGTTGAAGTAAGGCGTCAGCGAGTCGGAAGGGGATTTTTCGTCAACTAAGCACCCTTCCTTTGTTTCCGAGTAGCCGACCATACGTCCAGAACCGCCCTCTCGTTTCGCCACAATGCTGTTTCTGACTGTTAGGTCGCCCGTTTCGTTCGCCCGCGCCTACGGCCGCACGACATTGGGTCCCAGCCCTGTGCGTTCCGCCAGGCTCATTTCTTTTTGAGCTCCGCGTCCCAATTCTCCACCAGCGTTAGTGGGATATTCCCGGACGGTGGGTGCAGGCCCGAGACCAGAAATCGGTGGCCATCCGGCGTCACATCGAACAATGTTCCAATCAGGGTAGGGAGCGTAAGACTCGGAAGTGCAAAAAGGACATGCGGACGTGCGAGCGATACGTCTTTTCCTCGTGCTTGCACATCCACCGCGATAATGCTCCTTTGCTTTGGCGAAAAGTAAAACAGTTCCTTCCCGTCACCTCGCCACCGCGGCATCACACCGGTTTCCGTAGACACTTGATATCGCCGGGTCGAATCGGGAAACGGCGTTAGATAGATCTCAAACTCACCGGATTCATCGGATGAATAGGCCACCCAGTTGCATTCCGGAGAAAACACTGGGTCTCTGTTCGTAAACTGCGACTGAACCAACGGAAACGGCTTCCGCTCCCCTTTCAGCGGAAGAATCCAGATCGAAAAAAGGTCCAGATTCCATAGATCGGAAGTCAAACCGTCGCCGCGCATTTCCGGCAAGAGTGCGTGAGTTCCGTCCGGAGACAAGATCGGTCCGTACAGATACCCCCTCTCGATGCTTTCTCCGCGCTTGCCGCTGCGATCAAACCAGGCAAGCTCCCATCCCCCGCTCTGGGGTCGCCGGATAGTACACCAGCATCCTTGCTCTCGCCACGCTTAACAGCGCGTTTGATCTTCCCGGATTCAGATTAACGTGATCGGGTAGC
>JBPYDQ010000690.1:0-4221 GCA_051986135.1 Terriglobales bacterium
GACACCGGCGGTTCTGTGCTCCTTGAGCTTGGCCAGCGAGACGAAAACATCGGTATCGCGGTACGAGTGGTTCAGGTCGTAGCCCGCATACATCAGGCCTCCGGCCGGCACCATGAACCGCGCATAGCTTTTGCCGCTGCCGAGGTAGTTCGTGTTCTCGAATTCCACTCGCGTCGCTGCGCCGGCAAAGTCCTTCGGCTGCCATCCGGCGGCGATCATGAACTCTTCCAGCGGCTTTGCCCCGATGGGTGCGCTCTCGAGCAAACGAATGCGTGTTGCCCCGGCTTTGCCGAGCAATGCCACCAGGGAACCGATCACCTGGGGGTGAACCCAGTGCGTCAGCTGGTTGGGCATGGAGTTCAGTTTGTCGCTGGTCGGCCCCGTCATATTGAGCTTGATGGCAATAGTCTTCCCGCGCACGAGCTTGTCCAGGTCGCCCAACTGATCGAACATGACAGCGAGGGTATCGCGAACCCGCCGGTCGTACCCAGGACAGAGGCCGATCGCCACGCGGCTTGCAGGCGCCCGCATGGCTGAAGCAAAGATGGGCCGCGCCACTGCCGCACTGGCTACCATGCTCATTGCGCTCAGAAACTCTCGACGGGAACAACTCGGTTTCATCGAGTTCAACCCTCCCAGCAATCTTGAGTAGTATGAGCTTGAATCCCCAGCAACGCGCACTGATTTTTTACTGGCCGTGAAGAAAGCCATTGCCCGTGGCGGCACTGAATGGACGACAGGGTGAGGGAGGCAGTCAGTAGGCGATTCAGGCCGGGTGATGAGCTGCACTAAAATCCAGGATTTTCGCTCAGCGGGCCGCTTTAGGGCAACTAAATCCCGGACTGAATTTCCGCCACTGGGCTTAAATCACCGACCGAATACAGCGTCTTTGACGAAAGAATGTTACAAGTGTCGTGTCGTGCAGCTACGGGCTTAGTCGGCTTCGAGCGCTGGCCCGCTGCCGCTATTTTGCCTTTAAATCCAGGACGAAGTTGGCTGACGCTCCGTCCTGGATTTGAGTACAGCAGTCCGGGATTTGAGTGCGATAAGGCGGCGGTAAAATCCGGGAAAACTCTTTTAGAATCAGAATCACGCAGTCCTGCATTTAACTACAGTGCGACACTGGCAGAATCAAAGATACGTGTATCATCATGGATGCGCTCGGCCTGATGATGCAGTTCGGCGTGTCCCGTCACCCAAGGCATGACTTCGGTGCCGTCGCATTATCCATGGGGACATCAAGCGGCAAGTATCGTCATCACTAATCGCGGCGAAGCCAAGCCAGGAGCAGCTTCTGGCTTCTTAGGTCGGTTATCTCTGCCCATACATCACCACATCGCCGATTCCTTACTGCGCCAGCCGCAGAGCTTTGGTACCGCCTCCAAGACTATGCTGCCCGAAAACAAGTCGAATTCCGAACGTGCAGGAATCTGTATGGATGGAAGTCCTGTTCCTTCGCCTCCTTTGCGATGGCGTTGCAGTCGTCTCACGTGTACGTGTAAACAATACGTTGAGTGTTTGCGAGGCTTGGATCGAGCAAAAACGGACCGCCCGGATGATCAAACTGTAATAATCGCAGCATCTAGTCATAAGAGAAGATAATCGCGACTATCTTCCAGCCGTCTTTATCTCTGATTGCGTGAAGACCGAGCTTCCCCCGCTTTGCAACTCCTTCGTCACTGAAGATGAAATCGGCATTGATGCGACCGATGCGATTGCCGGTACTAATCGAAACATTTTCCAGACGCTCGCTGATCCTGCGACCACTTGCAAAGCGTTCCTCTTGAGCGTTGTAAAACTCAGTCAGATTACGAATCGTGATTGACCCATCTGTGTTGGGATTGGCTACAGTCAGCGACGGATCAAAAAGCTTCTTCCAAGCCGTTAACGTTGGCTTCGTGTACAGCCCAATGTAGTTGGCCACCAGTTTTTCGATACCAGGGTCACGTAAGGTTTTGGTCTCCTGGCCAAACGAACTGGTCGTTATGCAAACGATCGCGAGCGTAAGAGCAAGCGAGCGGGTGGCATTTCTCATTGGACCTCCAGTGTGGCGGCTTCTGCTCGAACGGCTTGAAGTCCTTCAATCAGGTACCTCGGCGAAGGTCTTGCGTGGGTCGTGAAATTGAACGCTACCTGGCTGGAGATTACGCTTCGTTGGCAAGAGTATCCGCGCGTTTGACGATGCTTGCATCCTGTGCACGGCCAAGCCCGCACCTTTGGGGAACTAAGCTCCTTTGTGAAATGGGCGCCATTATACGCACCACGATGCCGACGTAACAAGATCCGTTCGTGAGGAGACGCGCGGGCGATGCAGCCGGAAGACTCGCGACCCACGACAATTGTCGGACAAGAAATCCTAGTGCTCACTCAGGCCGATGAAGTCGGGTCTGCTCGTCTCTGTGTTTTGCGTCTCGGCTATCGTAGGACTGGTGACTGAACTAAAGAAGAACTCATCTCCGAACGTTTTTCTAATCACAATCGACACCCTGCACGCCGACTGTCTTGCTACGGCTATGCTCTCAAAGGCCGCGTCTATCCCTATGTCCACCCAAACAAGTGGGAACCGTTCCGGCCGTAGCCGAAGCCCGTAGCAGCGACGCAAACTATTTACTTAGGAACGCTTCATCCGTCGCGAATCGTTGTGCCGGCGATGGCGCGCCAGTGATCGACATAAGTTTTTTTGAAAATGTGGGATAAAGTGGCTGTGGATGATTTGCTTCCAATCGGCGGCAGCGGAAATATTTCACCCTCGGGGTGTCGACCTCGATCTTGGTCCTCAACAAATGCTTCCACTGATTCCAGGTGGGGTCCCATTGGGTATGCAGGAGAGCGGGATCGAGCCACAATTCGAGCTTGCGGCGCACATCCCGGCATAACGCACGATCCTCGTGGAAATCGCACTGGCGAAGCGGGAGGTGGAATCGGCGCCTTCTTTCCGGTGAGAATGCCAAGATGCGGTGAACAAAGAAAGTTTGCCCGTCACGTGAGCGCTCGCCACTCAGAAGAAGCGAGCCAAATCCGCCGTATGGAAATATCGCCTGGGCCTCGGGATCGGCTAGAAGCGATCATAGCAGGCGCGCAAATCCGGGTGGCCGAGTATGATGAAGGCTCGCTCCAGGGATAACTGCTTCTGCGGGAACCGGTGGCCAGCTCCAGAGTGCGCAGCCTATACCCGACGCGAAGCGCTGTGGTGAATACGCGTTTCCCCATCTCTGGGGCTCGAATCGTCGTCGCAAAGGTGAACAATGAAACGCACTGTTTTCTGCATCTTATTGATTTTATTCGCCGCGTCCGCGGTGGCCCAAAAGTCTTTCCCGGTGGTCTCGACCGTCAACGCACCCACAATCGCCGGGCGCCCAGTACAACTAGATTCCGATGGCAAACTGCTACCCTGGCCCATGCCGGACAACACTGGATACTCGTACAGCTCTCACTTCCTAACCCAATGGAGCATTTTGTGGGATCAGTACAGTCGGCAACGCAACTACGAGTTTTTTTGCTGCTTCGATTTCGACCGCACGACCTTTGAGATGCAGCCGGATTGGCATTGGGCGAACTCTACGGCTTACCTCCGCGCCATGATGGAGGGATTCATAGAGCATTTATACCCATACACGGGCAACCCCAATACCATCGCATTTCTCGAGGAGTTCGTAAATTACGAGCTTGAGAATGGCCTGACACCAGAGAACTATGCATGGGCGGGCGTCCCTTATACATCAGCTAATCCGGGAGTTCGCCGCTACACGGGTTGGAGCCATCATGGAGAGGATTACCTGGAACCGCCTATCGTGGGCGAGGACGGCTACGCTTACCTGCGCCTTTACGAAATGACCGGCAACACCAAGTACCTGGACGCCGCTCTCCGCTGCGCCGCTGCGCTGGTGAAAAATTACAAGACCGGAGATGAACGAAACTCTCCCTGGCCAGTGCGTTGTTACGCCCGCGATGGCAAGGTGGAAGGGTCCGGAATGGGTCCGTACTCTGCCAACATGGTGGAGCCGATCATGCTTTTCGACGAACTAATTCGCCTCGACCAGGGCGATGTCACCGCGTACCGAAAAGTTCGGCAAGGTGCTTGGGAGTGGTTGCAGAAGTATCCCATGCAGAACAACGTCTGGGTGGGTTATTTTGAAGACGTCACTCCCAATATGGACAACATGAACCAGGTCATCCCGCTGGAATACGCGCGGTATGTTCTCTTAAATCCGGACAAGGACC
>JBPYDQ010000691.1:0-3270 GCA_051986135.1 Terriglobales bacterium
CGAACACGTTGTTTCCATGCCGGGTATGTTAGTGATTAAATCTCAAAGTTTCCCTAACTGTGACTTCACGGTTAACCTCTTAACGATACTTCGAGCGCGACCCGCTCATCGATAATCTCCGCCAGGAGCCCAGGTTCATTGAACTGGTGGCGCAAGCTCGGGCACGTCAACGAGCAGTTCAAGGCAAGATTCTTTATGTTGAAATGAAAAGGGATTCTCCTGGTTCAGAGCTTCCTCCATCGAGACGTGCCGATCTAAACTCTAGGATCTCCGATAATTGCAAAAAAATGTTTTGATCCCGCCTGGAAAGGGAAATCCCGGCGCAATGACTTCGGCAAGCGCCAGGGGACCCCATAGCTACTGCGGGGGGAACTTCCGGCAGAGTAATGCGAGTCTCCGCCTGACACCTTGGAGTTCCAGCTGATTGAATGGTGAGTTTCGGCGTGGTGGGTTTCGGGCTGCAGTCGATCTGAGTTTCAGCGTCATTCCCAATCTCGCTCGAAAAGCCAACGAATTGCTTCCCGAAGCCTCTGTCAGGCGAAACGCAATCATCACCCCACAAATTTGTTTCACGCTTTTTTCTTCGAAGTGAGGGAATCGACGGGTTGCTGTCGCTTATATGAATGGCGGACAAATCAACCGCCATACCTAAGCGCTGTTGCGCTTCTCATCGAAAAGGAAAAGGAGTAGGAAATGAAAAACTCTCTCATCGGGAGCGCGGTTTCGAGCCGCGTTCAACCAAGCTGTTTTATACTCAACCTCAATCGTCTGGCTACCGGGGTCCTGACGCTGGCATTTGGTCTGGTCGTTTGTTTTGTCGCAGTAAACGCTGACGCCCAGAGCAATTCGATCTTGGCTCACCTTGGTACGCCCACCCAAGTGCTTTCAACCGTCCCCACGAACGGCGACTTGAATCCCTACGGTGTTGCCTTCGTTCCTTCCGGATTCCCCACACCGACCGGCGGGCTGCTCCAGCCCGGCGACCTTCTGGTGTCGAACTATAACAACAATCTGAATCTTCAAGGGACAGGTTCGACGATCGTTTACTTTCGTAGTGGTGAGCAGAAGCTCTTCTTCCAGAACATCCAGACGGATGGCTTGAGCACCGGTCTTGCGGTTCTCAAAGCTGGATTCGTGCTGGTTGCAAGCATGCCGACCCTGGACGGAACCCCAGCCACGGTTCAGCCGGGCTCGCTAATAGCACTCAATCCGCAGGGGCAGATCGTGTGGTCATTGGCCAACAGGTCCCAAATCTTCGGTCCATGGGATTTCACGGTCTATGACCAGGGGGCGAAAGTTACAGTCTTCGTATCCAATGTTCTGAACGGCACCATCGAGCGCCTGGTACTTGGGACCACAGGCGGAATTTCCGTTATCAGCGCGGTTGAAATCTCCTCGAGCTACACCCATCGTGGTGACCCGATGGCTCTTGAACTTGGGCCTACCGGGCTCGCCTACGATCCCGCGCGCGACACTCTGTACGTTGCAGAAGGTCTCGAGAACGCGGTTTACGCGATTCCCGATGCCACTGCAGTCGGGCACAATGGCGGCAAAGGCTATCGGATCTATAGCGACAATTTCCACTTGCATGGAGCATTGGCTCTGACAGTGGCTCCCAATGGAAACCTGATCTGCAGCAACAACGACGTCATCAATACCAATGCTGGGCAGCCGAGCGAATTGGTTGAATTCACTCGCGGCGGCGTGTTCGTCGCTGAGTACTCGGTCGATCCAAATCTCGGTGGTTCGTTCGGTCTCGGCTTCGGCACAGTTAATGGCAAGCTGACCTTTGCCGCGGTTGATGACATTACTGCTTCCTTGAAGGTCTGGACGCTGAACTAAGCAGCGTAGAGGGGGAAAAAACAAGCGGAGTGAAACGGTTCGCGTAAGGCGCCCGGATTCGCGGAATCCGGGCGCGATTTTTGTGTGCCGATGTCGTTACTCCTTAATGAGTGCATTATTCCTTAACCACTGGGCCGAGAATCCGCAGCAAGTGCGGAAGCAGAAGAGGAAAGATAATCGGAGGTTCTGGCGCAGTTTGTCGATTCGGAAGGCGCACATTGCAGTGTGGGCGCGGAGGCGGCGTAGCAGCCAGCAGTGCCCTGGTGTAATCTGTGTGTCTGTGCTGAGTACGCCACTGCAATCGTCGTTGCGCATCTTCTGGTCATCATTGGGCACGGACTTGCTCACTGTGAACTGGGCGTCTCTCTCCCACCGTCCGGCTCGGTCTTCGTCATTCTGGTTGTGCTGATCCTTGCATTGGTCGCAATGGCGCTCGTCTGGACAAGCCAGAAACGACTCGGTTTGATTGTCTTGTTGCTTTCGATGTTCGGATCACTACTCTTCGGCCTGTATCACCACTTTCTGGCGGCTGGCCCAGATCACGTTCACTCGCAGCCCGCGAACCAATGGGGAGTTACGTTTATAGTGACCGCATACCTGTTGCTGATTACGGAAGCAACTGGAGCTTACGCGGGCATGCATTTCCTCTGCATTGCTAGAGGGTCTTCGAGCAAACCCTTAAACGTGAGTGTTAAGAATGGAGAATAGCAGCGGGAATGCATAGCGCTGAATCGAGTTGCGTGCATTCACTTTGCAAGAATCTCGATCTGACTAGCCGAGATTGAACCCAAGAGAATGAGCAGTCTTAATAGATACCCATGAGCTGCGAAGATGGATCTGCTCCCACGCCGCTAGCAGTTGGCCTCCAGCCAGGCGAACTGTGGCGAATGTACCCGCTGCTTTGGGAGGAGCAGTCGACAATGCTGTGAATCTTGCGAGGTGTAAGTCCTCGCTCCGCCAATTGCCTGTTGTACCGAGTAGCCAGGCAGCCTCGCGGCTGCCCGGCCCTCTCAGAACCGGACGTGAAAGTTTCCCTTCATCCGGCTCAAGCCCTTCAAACGCCTCTCAAAGAGAGACGCGGTTTCGATACGTGGAGACGCTGGCGATGAACCCTGTCATGGCACTCCGGATGAAGTAAAACGCGGTTCGTGGCACTGGTCGAACCACCCAACACCCGGGGGACGCAGTGGTGAAGGCGCCAACCGGTGATCCGGGTAATTCTCTCGTTGCAAACGGGGCAATGGCCACGTTGTTCATACCAGAGATAGCGAAGAGTGCGAGTACCCCTGAAGGTATCCCGCATGTGATCTGCTTCGCGTTTTTCGAAGTAGGCTTCGCAGGCAGGATCGTACGGGTTGGCTTCGCCTTTGACTTTGATGTGTCGTTTAATGGGCGTGCTCACGGCGCAGTACAGCCAAACCTTGCTTG
>JBPYDQ010000692.1:0-2539 GCA_051986135.1 Terriglobales bacterium
TGTCGGGCACCGACGGCCCCCGACTCCCGTCCGTGCGTGTCCTCCCTTAGGTTCTGATTCGGAACTTCCATTGTTGGTTCTCCCGGACAAGTTCAAGCATACATTGAGCGGCCTTTTTTAGGGTCCAGAATTGTAGCCTAAATGTCCACTGCCAGTTCCTGCACTGTCGTCAGCAGGTCCGTTACGGACCGGCCGCAGCTGCCTAGCTACTTTCCCACTTAAAATTCGAAACCGTGCTCAGTGCCGGGCCGGAGTATTCGGAGAAATGTTGTGCAGGCGGGTGACCTTCGAGGGGACGTTTTGCGAGAGGGAGGGGAGTTCAGGCAGGGCTGTTCCGCCGGGAGAGTCTCACCGCGAGCGAGTTCGCTTGGCCAGGTGGGTACCGATATGGATGACGTTGTCGGCGATCACTCCGAGTCCGACCCAGCGCCGGATGCCACCAGATCCTTTGTACAGAGATCGCCGCAACCCATGCCTGCGTTTGAGAACACTGATGCGGCCTTCACAGCCGGTACGCCATTTCTGAAGCTGCTTGAACCAACGCTGCTTCTGCCGCTGCTTGCGGGCGGGGCTCTTGGTGTCATGGCTTGGAATCGATACCCGGCTGACACCTGCCTGGTGGGCCTTGGATTCATTAGCGGCTGAAAAGAATCCGGGATCGGCGGCTATCTGCTGGGGAGCATGTCCGAACTGTTCGACATGCTGCTCCAGACATCCTTCCAGCAAGGTGGAGTCGGCCGGCCTCTGGTCGCACACTTCGTAATGCGTGACGATCTGGTTCTCCGCCTCTTGAATCACGACCAGTTTGCCGAACTCATTAGGCTTGTTCGCCTTGCCCTTGCGGATCACTTCAGTGTGCGTCTCAAATATACTGAGCAGCTTTCCCTCAGCCTTGGTGTTACCGCGGAGCACGCGCTCCCGTGTCTGGCGTAGCACCTGCTGGACCCGGGGAAACATCTCATCCAGTTGCTTCTTGGCTTTGTGCAGGACCGATAGATTGCCTCGCTTGACGCGGCCGGCGATCTCCGCCGCAAACTTCTTGGCTTGCCCGGCAACCCGGCTAGTGATTTCCAACAGTTGGAGGTAGGCCTTCTTCATCTTCTGCCGGCCTTGCTCCGTCTTGTTACGGCTGGCGCGGGCAATCGCCAAAACCCTCAATTTGGCCGACCGGCTACGGTCGCGCATGTGCGTGCCGGCCTTGCCTGCCACGGCGGTGACTTTCTTCATGATGCGCGTCAGGACCCGCACGCCGTCACCCAGTAAACAGCTGTCAGTCGGATAATGGATGTCGGTCTCCACCACGGTGGTATCGACCCGCATCTTTCGACCGGTGGCGATCTTGTTTTCTTGTGCGATCTCCACCACCCGACGATGTAGTTTTTCGATCACCTCGGGCCCCAGTTGACGCGCCAGGTTTCCCATCGTCCTGTCATCTGGAACCTTCTCGCCGCCGATCCGCGTGAACTGGCGATAGACCAGATTGGCGCGCACTTCCCGCGACAGCGTTTCGTAACTCCAGTCGCGCACGTGCTTCAACAGCAGCATGCGAAGCACGACTTCGGCCGGCGTCGCCTTGCGGCCTCGCGTTTTGCTCTTCTTGCAGCGCTTGGCCAACTCTTGTTGGATGATGAGCAGTAGGATGTCATCTTCCAACGCCTGATCCGCGTGGCGCATCCAAGGTTCCCAGAGATCCTCCACCGTTTCGGCGAGGAAGCCATCGCCGAAGTTTCGCTGTAGGCGGCGGGCAGCGATCACGACTCGCGCTCCTGGTTCTTGGACTCCTCGCGGTCCAGACGTAGCAGGAACTGATTCAGTTCGCTGATGTCCTCCAGAGCTTGCTTGCAATCGTGATAACGTTCGATCGCCTCACGAACCTGCGGGACCTGCTCGGGGCGCAGGCTCAATTGACGGGTCTTTCCGCCGGGATAACCTACCGTGAGCACCCAGAGCGGATGACCCTCGCCACGAGCGCATTTCAGACATCCCGAGGTGTGATGGATGGTGCGCTCGATCAGCGAGCCACGCAAGACGCCAATCGCGGGGGAGAGTCGGGCCGCGAGTTTTTCACGCTTGCGAATGGCCTGCACTCGTGTCATCAATAATGATGATACACAAATGCACGAAGAGAGTCAATACATTTATAGAAGAAAATGTTTTAATTGGCCCCGGCCTGCCGCTGTAGCTGCCTGACCGCTGGTCTCTCGGCGAGCAGGACCGTTCGACCCAGCAAGCCAAGCCCTGCACCCGTTATGAAAACAGGGAACTTCGGTTCGGAATTTTAAGTGGGAAAGTAGCTACGCTTTTTCGGAGACTGCGCTCCGAAAAAGTGGCCCTTCGGGCAGCTCCACAGATGGCGCTTGCTTCGCCGGGCGCATTTGTTTATTCTCCCAGGTTGGTTGCGGGATGGAAATACCAGATCAGTTGAGCGCGCACTATCGGGATTTGCTGACAGGGAGCTACGATTGCGTGGATCGCATCGTGCTGAACGCTTACTTCAGCTTAGGCATGACCCCGGGAGGGTTTCGTTATTGGTGGCAGC
>JBPYDQ010000693.1:0-11101 GCA_051986135.1 Terriglobales bacterium
TAAAAAGTAACCAACGTAAGCAAACTAGTTACTGTCGAGTAACTAGGGGTTGTATGTCTTCTACGTCTACCCAGTCGGTGGGATATTGACCGGTGTAGCACGCGGTGCAGTATGTGGTTTTCTGCCCATCGCCGCAGGCCCGCCTTAAGCCTTCCACCGAGAGATAGGCGAGCGAGTCGGCGCCGATGTATTCCCGGATTTCCTCAACTGATTTGTTGGCAGCAATGAGTTGTCGCTTGGAGGGGGTATCTACCCCGTAAAAACACGGGGAAATCGTAGGCGGGCAGGAGACTCGCATGTGCACTTCCTCGGCGCCCGCGCTGCGAATCATGCGCACAATTTTGCGACTGGTCGTACCCCGCACGATAGAGTCGTCAATCAACACAACCCGCTTGCCCACGAGCAGGGATCTGACCGGGTTCAGCTTCAGCTTGACGCCGAAATCGCGCACCGATTGCGAGGGCTCGATAAACGTCCGTCCAACATAATGGTTGCGAATGAGTCCAAAGCGAAAGGGAATTCCGCTCTCTGCGGCATAACCCATGGCCGCGGTAACCCCTGAGTCGGGTACCGGGACAACGATATCAGCCTCAGCCGGGGCCTCCCGCGCCAGTTGACGTCCCAGCTGATCACGGCTCTGATCGACTGGCCGTGCAAAGACCAGGCTGTCAGGACGTGAAAAATAAACGTGTTCGAAGATGCAACTCGACTGCGGGGCGCTGGAAGTATAAAACCGCGAACTAACTCCCTCCGGTCCGACCACGACCAATTCCGCAGCCTTCACCTCGCGCTCGTAAGTTGCGCCAATCAGGTCAAACGCACAAGTTTCCGAAGCAAATACCACCGTGTCGCGCTTGGCGCCGCCCCCGCCCGGAATGCGTCCCATGGCCAACGGCCGAAATCCGCGCGGATCACGCACCGCGAAAATGCGGTCGGCGCTGATGATCACCAGCGAGAACGCTCCCTCCACCTGCCGCAGGGCATCGGCAATCGCTCCCGGCAAGGTGTGTTCCTGCGAAAGCGCAATCAGGTGAACGATGACCTCGGTATCGCTGCTGGTCTGGAAAATAGATCCTTGGCTCTCCAGCCGAGCCCGAATCTGGGGGGCGTTCACCAAATTGCCGTTATGGGCGACTGCGATCGCCCCCTTGTTGGACTGCACCATGATGGGCTGGGCATTGAGTAATGCCGAATCGCCCGCCGTGGAATACCGCGTATGTCCAATGGCGAGAGTGCCTCGCAAATTGCTGAGCTCCGGTTGGCGAAAGATGTCAGCCACCAGCCCCATGGCCTTGTGAGCGTGCAGTGCCATGCCATCGGAGGTTACAATCCCTGCCGACTCCTGTCCCCGATGCTGCAGCGCGTGTAAGCCGAGATAGGCGAGCTTCTCCGCCTCCGGGTGGGAGTGAATGGCCACCACCCCGCACTCTTCTCGGAACTTATCCGCCCTTACCATTCTGTCCCTCAACCCGCCTCCAAGCTCCCACAAGAATCAATCCGCCGCCACCGGCTCGACCTCGGTCCGTAATGCCTTTTCGAGCGCTCCCTCGTAAATGTCCCGGAGAACGGCCAGCGAAGCCGATACCACTAACCGGCCGTTCAGCGATATTTCCAGCTTTTCCGGAATCGTCCGGCCGATCTGGTCCGCGGAAAACCCGTGCTTGCCCGCTACTTGTTGGATTCTCGGCACGTTAGCCGGGTCGCAGGAAACCACCACCCGACCGGCATCTTCTCCAAATAAGACGAACTCTGCCGGGAGTTCCTCACGACCCAGGTCCAGAGTTGCGCCCACCGCGAAGGGGAACGCGCATTCGGCCACAGTTACTGCCAGCCCGCCCTCCGAACAATCATGGGCAGACTCGACCAGCCCCGCCTGGATGATCTCGACCACACCTTTCTGCAGCCCCGCTTCTTTCGCCAAATCCAGTTCAGGGGGATAACCCCACAGCGTGCCCAGGATTTCCGTTGCGTACTCTGACGAACCAAACTCCAGTTCGGCATCGGTCGAGTCCGCCGAGACACTGGCGCGCAGCAGGACCACGGCCTGTCCAATCTTGCCAAAACCCATCTGCGCCGTCTTATGAACGTTCTCCACGATGCCGACCACTCCTAAAACCGGTGTCGGATATATGGCTTCGCCCAGGGTCTCGTTATAAAAGCTGACATTACCGCCCGTGATGGGGATTTCCAATTCCTCGCAAGCCTTAGTTATGCCGTCGATTACCTGTGAGAATTGCCACATGATGTTCGGCTTTTCCGGGTTGCCGAAGTTCAGACAATTCGTGGCCGCAATCGGGGTGGCCCCCCCGCAAGCGACGTTGCGGGATGCCTCAGCGACCGCGTGCATGGCCCCCAATCGCGGATCGAGATAGCACCATCGCCCATTACCGTCGAGGGCCATGGCCAGCCCGCGCTCGGAGCCCTTGATGCGAATTACCCCGGCATCGCCTGCACCCGGTCCCGCGACCGTATTGGTCTGAACCATGGAATCGTACTGCTGCCACACCCAGCGTTTCCCCGAAATATTGCCGCTGCCCAGTAGTCCGATGAGTTCACCGGTCAGATCGCCAGAGGCGCCAAGCTGAATTCCCGCCGGCTTCTCCCGGGGCACCGGAGGCTCCCAGCGCTCGAGCGGCCTTTTATAGACCGGCGCGTCATCGGTGAGCGCATCCGTAGGAATTTCGGCGACCACCTGCCCATGCTTCAATACGCGCATCTTGCCGTCACCGGTGACGCGGCCCACCTCGACCGCGTCCAGCCCCCATTTCTCGAAAACCCGAAATACTTCTTGTTCGCGCCCCTTGTCCGCGACGAGCAGCATGCGCTCCTGGGACTCGCTGAGCATGATTTCGTAGGGCGTCATGTGGGTCTCGCGCTGCGGCACCCTATCCAGTTCAATTTCCATGCCTACCTGCCCGCGCGCGCCCATTTCGCACGTCGAGCAGGTCAGCCCCGCCGCCCCCATGTCCTGGATGCCGACTACCGCTCCGGTTTGCATCGCCTCCAGGCACGCTTCCAGCAACAGCTTTTCCAGAAATGGATCGCCGACCTGTACATTAGGACGCTTGGCTTCGGAGGCTTCGCTGAACTCTTCGCTGGCCATGGTGGCGCCGTGAATCCCATCCCGCCCAGTCTTGGCACCCACATAAATGACAGGATTGCCCTCGCCGGCGGCTTTGGCATAGAAGATCTGATCCCGTCGTACCAACCCAAGCGCGAAAGCGTTGACCAGCGGGTTATTCTGGTAGCTGGCCTCAAACTTGGTTTCGCCCCCGAGATTGGGCACCCCAAAACAGTTGCCATACGATGCAATTCCGCTGACCACTCCTTCCATGACGGAATGATTCTTATGAATCTCAGCGCGCGTTCGGACGGCGGCTCCCCTCCGTCCCAGGGGGCGAAGTTCAACTTCTGTCGAGGTCACGATTGGCCCAAAGCGCAGCGAGTCCATCAACGCGACCGGACGCGCCCCCATCGTGAAAATATCCCGCAAGATGCCGCCAACCCCCGTCGCCGCTCCCTGGAAAGGTTCCAGGTAGGAAGGATGATTGTGTGATTCGATCTTGAAGGCGCAGGCCCACCCCTCCCCGATATCCACAATCCCTGCATTCTCGCCGGGTCCTTGCACCACCCGCCGGCTCCAGGTAGGCAGCCGCTTCAAGTGTACGCGTGAGGATTTGTACGAGCAGTGCTCGCTCCACATCACGCTGAAGATTCCGAGTTCGGTGATGGTAGGCTCGCGTCCCCCGAGAAGCTGCTTGATCTTCTCGTACTCATCCGAGGTGAGCCCGTGATCGCGAACGATTTCCGTGGTGATAGCGGTAGGAACAGAGGTGGTCATAGGGGAAATTCTATTTTCGCACGACGGAGATAGTTGTGGCCACGTGTTCGTCGAGCTGGCTTTTGGCAGCCAACGCCCCACCAGCAACCAGCAACGACCAACGACTATACTGCTCATCTATGAAATCGGTCATCGTAGGCACAGCCGGCCACATTGACCACGGCAAGACCGCTCTGGTCAAAGCCCTTACCGGCATCGACGCCGATCGCTTGGAGGAAGAAAAGCGCCGCGGCATCACGATCGATATCGGTTTTGCCCATCTTGAGCTCCCCGCCGACCAAGGGGGGACGCTGCGGCTTGGTTTCGTCGATGTCCCCGGCCACGAACGTTTCGTCCGCAACATGCTAGCCGGAGTAGGAGGAATTGATCTGGTCCTGATGGTTATCGCCGCCGACGAATCCATCAAGCCGCAGACCCGCGAACACTTCGAAATCTGCCGCCTCTTGTCAATCCAGCGGGGAATTACGGTGCTCACAAAATCCGATACCGTCGATCGCGAGACTCTGGATGTCGTCCGCCTCGAGGTCGAAGAATTCCTGCACGGCTCATTTCTCGATGCTGGCCGCTCGCCGATAATTCCCGTCAGCTCGCTAACCGGCGCAGGCCTGGACGATCTGAAAAGGGCGCTGGTCGAGATCGCCTCCGACGTCCCGGCCCGCGATTCGACTGCTCTGGCGCGCTTACCCATCGATCGCGTCTTTACCATGAAGGGTTTCGGCACGGTGGTTACGGGAACCTTGATTTCCGGAATCATAGGAAGAGATCAGGAACTCGAGTTGTTTCCGGGTGGACGCCGGGTGCGCGTACGTGGTGTCCAGGTACATGGACAGACTGCCGACAGCGCCGTCGCAGGTCAGCGCACCGCTCTGAACCTTGCCGGAGTCGCCACCGATGAGTTAGCTCGCGGAGCGTCGCTCGCTCCACCTGACACATTTCGCGCCACCAGCCGCGTCGATGTTTGCCTATCCCTTTTGCGTACGGCCAAACCGCTGAAGGATCGCGCGCGTGTCCACTTGCATGCTTTTACCTCCGAAACCATTGCCGAAGTGCGACTCTACGGGAAAAAGCAGGTCGACCCTGGGGAAGACGCCTACGCGCAACTCCGCCTGAACGAGGCCGGGCTACTTCTTCCCGGCGATCGCTTCATCCTCCGCCAGTTCTCCCCGGTAGTAACCATCGGCGGCGGCTCGATCCTCGATGCTGCACCGTTTCCGCCGCAGAAAAAAGAGAACCCTCAGCAGTCGCTTACGACGCTTGCCGGCGGGAACCCGCAATCCATTCTCCTTCTGCGTGTGGCCCGCAGATCGTCAGAGGGACTGACTTTGTCCGACGCCGTTGCCGAGACCGGCTGGACAGAGAGACGCATTACAGCCGTCGCCAGCCAACTCAGTAGAGAGGGCCGGATCCTAACAGTGGGCGGTCGCCTGCTGCACCGCCCCGATCTGACAGCGATACAGGAACTCACGCTATCGTGTCTGGACAACTTTCATAAACGAAATCCCCTGGTCCCCGGTATTGGCCGGCGGGAATTGCATGAAGCGGTGGGCTCCCCTGACGAAATCTTCTCGGCGGTGCTCGATTCGCTGCTGAAGGAAAAGAAGCTGGAGGTCGCCGGGGAAATCGTGTGCCTGGTCGGCCGCGGGGTGGTCATGAAGGATGAAGAAGCCGAGTCCAAGAAGACGATCGAGCAAGCCTTCAGTTCGGCCGGCCTTAGGGTGCCCGCCCTCTATGAGGTCTTGGCCGGCCTGAAAATCGACAAATCCCGTGCCCAGAAACTGGTGACATTACTCCTGCGCGACAAGATCTTGATCAAAGTTTCCGATGAGTTGGTTTTCCATCGCACCGCCCTCGATCGACTGCGCGCGCAGTTAGCCAGCTACAAAGCTCAATCAGCGAAGATCGATGTGGGAAAGTTCAAGGAACTGACTGGCGTCTCGCGCAAATATGCGATCCCGCTGCTCGAATATCTCGACCGCGAGCGGGTAACCCGCCGCCTGGGCGATGAAAGACTGATCTTATGACCCTTGATGAATTGAACTGTCCTTTGCCTTGATCAATTCCCTTTTTGATCTTTCGCTCCGTGCCCGTCGCTAGATTCTTTCCTGGGGAAACTCAACCTCCAAACCCAGGGGATCGGTAAACCGATTGGTGAGATTGACTAGTCCAACGAGTAAATGAATATCCACGATCTGTTCGTCGGAGAAGTGCTTCTTCAGCGCGGCTATGTCCGCATCTACCACATTTTTCGCAGCTCGCGTGAGTTTCTCTGCATACTGCAGCGCTGCCTGATGCTTCTCCCCAAAACGAGAGTAAGCGCCTTGACTGAGCGCAGTCCAATCGTCCCCAGTAAGCCCCGTTCGCTTCGACGAAGCGAGGTGATGTTGCAGTCAATAGTTGCATCCATTCAGCCACGACACGCGGATATAGATCTCTTCACACAGCTTGCGTTCGAGCGATCTGCCCACGCTCGCATAGAAAGGCAAGAAATTCCTCAGCACCTCAGGCCGGTGCGCAATTGCCTTCTGTATATTGCCGGGTTTTCCTTTCAGTGCTTTCTCGTAAATCTCCGTCACTTCGGCACTGGCGTTCTCCGGTTCCACTAAGCTGATTCGTGCCATATAAGCTTGCTCCGTCGTTAACCGTATAATGTCGCTAGGTCCGCGATCATCTCGCCCCTGACAACGATCCACGATGCTCTCAATTCGCGCTGCCACTGTCAACGATGTGTCCTTGCTGGCCACGCTCATCCGCGAACTGGCCGAGTACGAGCGTGAGCTTCACCTGGTGGTTATGAAGGAGCAAGACCTGCTGCGCGACGGTTTCGGTCCAAATCAAAAATTTCGTGCGCTCCTGGCCGAATGGAACAGCCGACCCGCCGGCTACGCTCTTTTCTTCGGCTTTTACTCCACCTGGGAAGGCCGCTCCGGATTATTTCTGGAAGATCTGTATGTCAGACCGGAATTCCGTTCCCGCGGCATAGGTAAAGCACTCCTGGGCAATGTGGCCCGCACGGCACGGCAGGAAAACTGTTACGGCGTTCGCTGGGAAGTCCTCGACTGGAATCAGCCGGCAATCAAGTTTTACCAATCGCTGGGCGCAGTCTTCCTGGACCAGTGGCGATCGGTTTTGATCTGCCAGGATGCGCTCGATCGCCTCGCGGAGGAAACGCCTTGAAGGTCCCGGTACGCATAGTCGGAGCTGGTCTCGCAGGTTCCGAAGCCGCCTGGCAATGCGCCCGCCGAGGGGTAGCCGTCGAACTCTGCGAAATGCGTCCCCTGCGCTCCACCCCTGCGCACCAGACCGGGGACTTTGCCGAACTGGTTTGTTCGAATTCTCTGAAGTCCGATAGCCAGAACACGGCTCCCTGGCTCGTGAAAGAAGAAATGCGCCGCGCCGGTTCGCTGCTGATGGCGGTCGCCCGCGCCACTTCGGTTCCTGCCGGGCATGCCCTGGCGGTTGATCGAAGCGCCTTCGCCCGTCGGGTGACCGAAACCATCTCGCGCGATCCGCTGGTTGGGTTAATTCGCGACGAGGTTAGCAGAATTGAAGACGGTCAGATCACCATCATCGCGACCGGCCCACTCACCTCCGATGCTCTGGCAGGCGAAATCGTGCGGCTCACCGGCAACACCCCTCTGTACTTCTACGACTCCATCAGCCCCATCGTGGAAGCCGATTCCATTGACATGTCGAAGGTTTATCTGGCCGCCCGATATGACAAAGGTACGGCGGATTACATCAATTGCCCGATGACGTCCGAAGAATACGATCGTTTCTACCATGCCCTGCGGTCGGCGCAAGCCGTTGAAGAAAAAGATTGGGAGAAGCTCAACTACTTCGAGAGCTGCTTGCCCGTCGAAGAGATCGCACGTCGTGGCCGCGACACCCTGCGCTTCGGCCCCATGAAGCCCGTCGGGTTGCGCGATCCGCGCACCGGTCGCCCGCCGCACGCCGTCGTTCAGCTACGCCAGGAAAATCTTCGTGCCGATTCCTACAATCTCGTAGGCTTTCAGAACCATTTGAAATTCAGCGAGCAGGCTAGAGTGCTGCGTTTGATTCCCGGCCTGGAGAACGCCCGTTTCCTGCGCTACGGCCAGATTCACCGCAACACCTATATCAACGCCCCAAGCGTGCTGCGCGAGACGTTACAAACCAGAGCTCATCCGCACATCTTTTTTGCCGGGCAAATCTGCGGCGTCGAGGGTTATGTGGAATCGATTGCCACCGGCCTGATGGCTGGCATTCATGCCTCCGCCTTGGCTGCCGGCATCGAGCCGAAAGCTCCGCCGCGCGCTTCCGCCTGCGGGTCTCTGGTCCACTACGTGACCCACGCCGATGCGAAAAGCTTTCAGCCGGCCAACATCACCTTCGATTTACTTCCGCCTTTGCCGATCGCAGTTCGCGATCGCCAGCAGCGTCACCGCATGCAGTGTGAACTGGCACTCGGCGAATTCGCTCAATGGATGGAGCACCTCGGATTGGCCGCGCTCGCCTCCAAAGAATCCGAATAAGGGGCGGTCCCTAATTTAGCAATCCTGTGCGCAATTATTTTGGCGATGGCTGCGGTGCTTGCTGGAAGTTGAAGCAGTCACTCATGTCGTCAGAGGCTTGCAGCCGGGCATTCCAACTGGTCAAGCCGAAGTTCGTAACGCAAAATTTGAGCAGGCTTACATGCGAATGTGTCTGCTTTGAGACGTATCCGGCTTTGGCATAGGGACTGAGAACCAGGCACCCCACCCGCGACCCATAGCGAAACTGAGTGCCGTCGGTCCACTTCTCAAGTTCCGGGGGAGAGACGTGATCGAACCACCCGCCCCAATCATCCCAGGTGATAAAAATCGCGACCCGTGACCATAGTCCACCCGCCACTACCGCATTAACCTGCTCCACCGTCCACTGCATTCCGTGCGTGACATTGCCCACCAGCGGGTTTCCCTTATCGGACGGATCTGGCGGGTGCTCACTGGCATCGTGCGGAGCATAGGCCCAGGAAACTGCAGGCAATTTTCCTGCTGCGGCGTCGGTCTTGAATTGATCGGATGGGAACTTGTTCTGCCCCGCGAGTGCTTTGATGTAATCGAAGGCGTAGCCCCCGTAATTGCCCCAGCTGAGACCGGCTTTCTGCAAGGCCGCAGGCAGGGAAGGCAGATCGAAGACCGGCGGATTCTGGCTCGGCGGATTATCAATAACCGGTGAATCAGCCGCGATCACCATCAGATGGTTGGGCGTGGAGGGTCCGGCCACGTCGGTAAAGTAGTGATCACAGATCGTGAATTGCCGCGCGTAAGCAAAGTATTGCGGTATGTCCTGCTCCAAGAATTGTTGCTTGACTGCTCCAGCGGCGCGTTTCAGCCAGGCGGCGTGACTATGATCGGGATCTTTGGTCGGCGGATTGGGCGAATGTGGCATGCTCACGCCTTCCGCCCCAGGAA
The DNA here is from genome assembly GCA_051986135.1 of Terriglobales bacterium. Lineage (GTDB taxonomy): Bacteria > Acidobacteriota > Terriglobia > Terriglobales > Acidobacteriaceae > Gp1-AA122. Next base: position 9,274 of record JBPYDQ010000693.1, read on the forward strand.
ATGTGCCGAAGTAATTGTCGAAAGTATGGTTTTCTTTGAAAAGTATTACAACATGCTCGATCGGGCTCGCCATTACGAATGACCTCTCTGTTCTTGGTTCTCTGCTGCCCAAGTGCGACCATTGCCCGGCGCGCGATGCTAACGCTCCTCACAGTGCCATGGCCGATTGCCACCACCGGCCAGAAGAAGGACCCTCGTCAAGCCATCAACATGTTCGGTCGTGTGTCAGTTGAGTTCAAACTGAGACACTACCACATGCTCGAGACCGATTCCCAGCTGAAGCGTGATGACCTTTCCCATGACAAACCATTTCCGGGTTTTTGTGGCCGCTGCCGGGCGCGCCCGATCCATTTCGCGTTAAGCCCGGCTTCATTGAGATCAGCCTGCAGATATCAGCGCTCGATCGTCGTCGGCGACAGCGTTGGGGACTTTTGCTGGCCTCGCGTCGCGTTCATGATGCTTTGCGCGTCGGGCCTGCTCTCTTGGCGGCTATGGTGAAGACCAACTCGAGCGGGTGGCCGCTTACCGTGTCTACGCGCAGAGCTCTCCCGGCATCGACGAGCGGGGCGCGGAAGCCGAGGTGTGAGAGAACTCACCTGCGTGTACCCCTGTGTGCTTTGTGGTTAAATCTTGGTCAGAATGTTCGCCCGCAAGATCCGCGTCGACTACGAAGAAAAAGGCCAGCGCCGCCCTTGTCCCGTAAAGTGGCTGGACAGCTTCAGCATGCGTAATTTCACCAATGCGAGCATCTTCGACGACACATTGCCAGTGAGGGATGGTCTGATGGAAGTTGGAACCAGAGTCCCGCTCGATGAACTTGGAACTGCCATGGAGGATTGGTTTCGTCGAAAGAGTTATCTGCCCAAGGGCGCACAACTTCGGCTGGAGCAAGCTTAGGGCAGTCCCGAGTGCCCACGCCCCTTGTCGAGATGCCGCTGCCGATCACAAATGGGGTGCGATTCTTCCAGGCGCGTGTGGCCCATGGCGTCACCTCTTCGGCCACCTTGACTGCGGCGCAATCACCCCCTGCCTGTATACGCTGCGGGAGAAGCCGCAACCGACCCGCGAGATTTATTCCGCGCCTCTCCGAGCGTCCCGCGTACTCAGGGCGACACTCGCCGACGGAACCGCCGACTCTGGGAGGCGCTCGCCAGGTCCTAGAAATCGCCCGCTGCGCGGGGGCGACGCAAATGTGAGCAGTGATAGGCATTCAAGGCACTGGCGGACTTCGATTGAGAGAAGATCAAGCGAAGGGAGAGAATCGCTCACGTATGACAGAAACTAGGTAGGCCGCAGAGACCACCAAGCGGAAAGCCCCGCCTTTTTCCGACAGGGCTGTTTGTTAGCCGGATACAGACAACAGTTACTAGACCCGGATTTACGTCCCGAGCTTGAGCTTGCGTCTCATCAGCCCAGCGAGACGATCACACCTGTTCCAAAAAGGCCAAGCGCGCCAGGTTCCGGGATGACGGGGGAAGCGCCTTGGACACCGGCCACGCCGCGAGTTAAGGTGCTGCCCGTAAAGTGGAAGGCGAATGCCGTGCTGCCGCTGCTAACCATAGCGTTGGGCGCAACGGTTGCCGCGATTGCCAATCTCAGGGAATGACCGTATTTTGTGAAGAAAGAAGCTGAGGACCACTGCAGGAGGAGCCGGTCCTCACCGTTTGCGCTCTTTCTCCACAAAATACGCGAACCGCTTAGACGATGGCCTCCAATGTCAGAAGTAACAACTGTCATTTTTGACATACCTGTCACTTTTGACAGCAAGCTCCTTCTGCTTACCCATTCAAAATCGTTCTACTTACCTCGTCACAATCGTTCTACTCAC
>JBPYDQ010000694.1:0-4435 GCA_051986135.1 Terriglobales bacterium
CAACGTCCATCTGCGCGGTTACTTTCCCGTCCGGATCGAGCACTATGGCATACGATCCGCGCGCGATGAAAATCTTGTGCGTCGCGGGATCGGCGGTGAAGTAATCCCATCCGCCCTCGCCGCCGAGCACGACTTTCTTCACCAAGTGATACTGCGCGGTGCCTGCGCCCTGTGCCCACCCTATGCAAGGGACGGCAATCGCGGTAAAGAAGAGAGCTGCGAGCAAGCATAGGTAGGTTTGACGCGAATCGGTGATTCTCATGGTCCCTCGTGACTGGCATTAAAAGATAAGCAAGAATCTTACAGCTTTAAGCTGAAACAAACCTGAAAAATTTCTGGAATGGCCCATTCAGATGCGATTCCAGCATAGAAAGAGAGCCCGACCTTCGGATGATCGGCAAGGTCAATCAAGGTCAATAATGACGGAACTAGATTCGTGGAGGGTGCGAGCCGACGGATCTGGCTGATCAAGAATGTGGAGATGCTAGAAGGTTACGAGGGGGATGCCGTTGTGCAGGCCAGATGGTACCGGGCACAAACCTGATTCAGGTGCTTTCCATCAAAAAGGGCAAGTCAGCTACACGACGAACTGGAGTGACTCCCGTTTCGACGATGATGGGGGTGTCCGTCACCGCTAGACGTAAAATCGCTACTTTGATTCGTTACTCGCGGCAGAACTGGCAGAAAGTGGATAGAACCGTCGCAAAGATGTTCAAGGACTTCCCATATCATGTAAATGGATGGATATACGCTGGCCGTCGTTAAATGTCCCCGATTGCGTCAGCAATTCCCGACTTGAGGTAATCGCTCGACCCGGTTCACGCCGCGAGTCCGAGCGGATATGGCCACGGCTCAGCGGTGAGCGTCTGTCTATTTCACAATCTTGCCATCGATAATCGTGGTTACGACTTTGATCTCCCTGAGTTTGTCTGGCGGGACTGTCAGGGGATCGTCGGACACGATGATCAGGTCTGCCAGTTTGCCCACTTCAATTGATCCTTTGTTTTTCTCTTCGAATCCTGAATGGGCCCCGAACATTGTGTAGATACGAATGGCTTCGGTCGGCGTTATTGCCTGCTCCGGCGCCAGCAACTCTCCAGAACGCGTTTTTCGTGTCACCATCGCCCACATGGAAAAGAACGGGTTCATCGATTCTGGCATAGACCCGAGCGAATCTGAGTTACCCGGCGGCTGGAATCCCTGATCGAGCAATGTGCGATAGATGAACGGGACTTCCGCCTGACTTCCTTTATATGCCCGGCCCAGATAAATCCATGCGCCCGTCGGTACCGGAATGATGCCCAGACTCTTCATGCGGTCGAGTTGCTCCTGGCTGGTCGCTCCCGCCTCCTGATTCCCGGCATGTTCGATCCGATTGCGGGCATCTGCGCGGGGGTATTCGCGCTCGGCGAGTTCATAAGCATCCAGCGCCATGTCCTGCGCCTTGTTTCCGAGCGCATGAATCCAAATCTGAAAGCCGTTCCTTTGCGCTTCGACGACAACTCGGTTCAGCGTCTCCTGATCCATTTTCGGCACGCCCACCCATTTTTCTTTCTGTCCCGGCGGATCGTATCGGAGACCAGTCTCGCTCTCCCCATCCAGAAAGAGCTTTATACCGCCAATTCTTAGCCAATCGCTCCCAAACCCTGTGTGAATGCCGTATCTCAAAAAATCCTCGTCAAAGGTAGAAGCTGGATCACGATCGGGTGAAATACTCAGAATCAGCTGGCAACGCAGCCTTACCGGTAGTTCGCCCTTTGCGAGCAAATCCTGGTACATGCGAAGACCGTCAGGGCTCGGAAAATCGTAAATGCTGGTGACACCATTGCGTGCGAATCCTTCGAGAACCTCCTTGACACTCTGCTCGCGTACTTCATAGGTTGGCTTGGGTATCAGAGCGAGCATACGACCGAACATCTCACTCAACCGGCCTGTCGGCTCTCCTGTCTGGGAGTTTCTCCAGATTTTCGAACCCACAGGGTCGGGAGTATTCTTGTCAATGTGAGCTAGCTCAAGTGCCTTCGAATTCACGACAATCTCATGAGCGCTTTCTCGGACCAACACAGGATGGTCCTCGGTTACCGAATCCAGCTGCTCTCGAGTCGGCATCGGCTGGCCCCAGCCGCCGGCGCCAACGATCCATCCTCCTTTGGGAGTGTTCTCAGCACGCTCCTTGATTTTCCGGAGCATTTCGTCCACATCTTTTAGAGGTGGAATGTGCAGGTCGAGCATGCGGTGATAGTCCGCGATGCCTTCAATGTGGGTGTGCGCATCGATCAAGCCGGGAAGAACCGCCTTGCCGTGAAGCTGAATGACCTGGGTCTTGGGGCCAATTAGCTTTCGGATCGCAGCGTCGTCGCCCACTGCAACAATGTGGCTATGCCCCAGCGCAACCGCCTGCGCGATGGTGTTATCCGGTGCCATCGTTATCAGTTTGCCATCCAGCAGAACCATGTCGGCGGCACCAGCGACCAATCGTGGATCGGAGCCTGTATCGGCCGCCGCCCCGAATGCGCGCGTGGCAAGGAATGTAAGCACTATTGCATTTGTAACGACGACGAGAGATGCACGACACAGAGCAGCGATGCTTCCGACGGTCATGTTTGTCGTTTTCCTAAACAGCTAAGACGTTCAAACTAACACTCCGAACTCCACTATTAACTTCCGTGCTTTTCCTCGGCCTCCAATTCGGAAAGTGATCAGCTTTCTATCAACTCGTCTACGGCCCGATATGTCTGATCGATTGCCGTATCCGTGTAGGCCGTAGCCGCCGAATTCGGTTCTAGGCCGCTACGCGAGTCCCCCCTCGGAACGTACCGTGAAATCAAACCATTAGAACCTGGATTTCGCTTTCTTAAAGAGTCTCACGAGTCTCCTCCATTTCAGCCCGCACGGAAGCAACTCGTGTGTCCCGTTTTAGCTCGACGGAACTGCTCCATCATATCTCAGCACTTTCAAGTGAATGTTGTACTCCAATCTCGAAAGAGGTTTTGTGCTGCTGCCGAACAGGCTTTCGGAGAAAAATGGAGACATACCCATCTACGAACATGTAGTCGTGCTAGAGTCTCCGATGAATCTTCTTGCATCGAGAGACTAGGTTTTTAGATTCTGGTGACCGTGAATTGACACTGGAACTCTAACCTGCTTACCCGTTGTAACTCTCTAAATCGCGGTCTTGACCGGCGCCAATCGTCGAGACCCGAGGATTGTGTCCATCGCGATTTCTGCGATGGTCTACAGGGATTGCCGCTTCGACTCAACGTACGAGAAGCTTGCGTTTGATGACATCTTGATATGGTTAACGCGCCTCGGCCCTCGGCGGTATACAAAGTTTTACAAATTGTTTGCATTCTGTGACGTAAAAGCCCACTAGGGTCTGCTTAAGTCGGCGTGCAACTTTGCACGCACTTCGTCGCCGCAACACCAGAACCGCCAAAACGACACATATTCTGGTTGTCTCCCAGCCGTCTCAACAGGAGTACATCGTGATTGGCAGATACCCGCATGGCTCCGTGGTGGTCCGCACGCTTAGATTATTGGTGTTTGGACTCATAGCCAGTAGCTCGCTGTCTTTGTTTGCCCAATCGGGCACTTGGACAGCCACTGGCATGCTCAACTTCCCTCGTATAGGACACACCGCTACACTGCTCGCCAACGGGCAAGTTCTGGTTGCCGGTCTGGAGGACACCAGCAACAACCTTGTTGCGAGTGCTGAACTCTATAACCCGTCCACCGGCAAGTGGAACGTCACCGGCAGCTTAGCGGCACCTCGAAACGATCACACTGCAACGTTACTCGGCAACGGCGAAGTCTTGGTTGCCGGCGGGGGCAGTGGGACGTACACGGCGACCGCCGAACTCTATAACCCCTCAACGGGCCAATGGACGGCCACTGGCAGCATCACTATGCTCCGCCCTTTTGCCGCCGCAGCCGTGCTGCCCAACGGACAGGTGCTTATGGACGGAGGAAATGCCGATGGCACGGCGAACACGACAGTCGAGCTATACAATCCGGCCACCGGCAAATGGCCAAACACTACAAGCATGCCCTCCAGTCACACATCTCCCGCAACGAGGGCGGATGTTTCGTAGCGACTACCGGGAACCAGGAACAGAAAAATCCCGGCTTTGCCGGGATTCTCGACTACGAGCGATCATTTTTGACCTACTGTTTCGGCGCTGGCGGCGCGCCTTTCGAACCGCTGGCTGGGCACTGGCCCGTTCCTCTGCCGATGCCTTGAACATCGATTGAGGCATTGCCCGCTTTACCAGGGTCCTTCACATTACCCGCGACCTGCACTGGTTCTCCCACATGCTGCGCCAGCTTAGACGTATCGGCGCTCGGAGGAATATTCAGCTTGTAGGTGGTGCCAGCTTTGTCCGTGATCGTGAAGTTTGGGTTGCTGCCGCCCAGGCAGCCCTGGGTCACAGGCACG
>JBPYDQ010000695.1:0-4291 GCA_051986135.1 Terriglobales bacterium
CCCAGAATGGAGAGGACTCTCCGCCGCAGCTTTGATTTGCTTGCGGCAAAAGTGAAGGACTTCGGCTGTGTTTCGTTCCGATTGGCCGCTCAATTCGTCAGAATCGTCCGGTAGACGGCCAACGATATGTCCCAATTCGTGGAGAAGGATCGTTATTTGCGCGGCTAGCGTATTTCCGGGGTACGAGCCAGCCCGAAGGTCGTGCGAACCAGACAGGCGATAAAAACCGCCCTGGTTGTCCTGCTGCAACACGGGTGCGGCACGGACGAAGAAAGCGCCGTTGGCGTTGAGGAGGACGAAGGAGCTGTTTTCGAGTGCCTTAGCGGCATAGGGGTGCTTCAGCAGCATTTCCCCTGAGCCCAACCGCAGGCCAAGGACCTCTTTTGGTCCGTTGGTCTCAATGATGAATTTGAGCGAGGCAAAGGTTGAGGCGGCGTTCGGATCCACCTCTTGAAACCAGGCACTGCAGGAATTCTTGGACTGCAGAATTTCGATCACATCGCTGCGGGCCCGCGCGACAGCTAAGCCGGGCTTTCCCTCGGTGAGGAGTTGCGCACGGATAGGATCGTTTCCCGCGAGCATACGGCTTTGGGCGAATGAAACGGCGGAGCAATATGCCACGCATAGGAACGCACCGGAGCCTGCCAGCCTCAGCGCGAAGCGCATCTTCTTCTCCGGCCCAGACTTCGCACCACCACAGGCCGTTTGGCAGGAAGCGCTTCAAGCGGCAGACCAATGGTCCAGGTTCAATAGAGATACGAAGGGTCCCAGAGTTTTCTTTCAAGGTACGGTGGGCGGCGAGTCCTAAACAGTTCTCGAGTGCCTGCTCAAAACCACGCTGGACGCTTATGGGCAACCAAGGACGGGTGCGTTGGCGGTAGAAGGCCCTTTCTGAGGCAGTGGCGAGGCGGCCGCGAGCCTTGTTGACTGCGCGGCGGGCGATTTCGAGGATTTCTCAGGGAAGAGCTTCAGGAGGGAACCCAACCATCGGGCAATGGCGGAGAGGGTGGGTTCGAACCCTCTCGCGCCGCTTGAAAGCGCGTAAGTTACTGATTTTACGCTCTGCTGGCAACGCTACGGCCGCTGGAAACGCCCGAGTCGGGTGGCGGCGCCGTGCTGGCGCAAGAGCGGCCGCGGGCCTACCAGTAACCGTTTCCGCCTTGGACCTCGACAGGGTCCAGGTGCACCTAGGGAAGCGGGACGCTGCCGCAATAGACAGCTTGGTCGGGACTTCCTGCGGTTCTTCGCCAGCGTCAAAGTCAGTTACAAAAGCCACGTACCGAAGCTCGAAGAGTAGGGGGCGCGCCAGGAAAATCAAGGCGCCGTTCCGGATCAAAACCAGCCCGTAGGACCACAAGGTGCTGTCCAGCGAGTATCATCCATCCCGCTCGTCACCTGGTTGGTGGCTAGGGGCTCTCGGCAGATTCAGTCAGTAGGGGGTCGCATGGATGACGAACTGCTGGTGGGCGGCCAGTCTGCGCTGGCCGACGCCAAGGTGCTCCACGGAATGGTGCTTCGTGGCACGGAGAGCATCCAGGAGATCCACGAGCTGATTGCCGTGCCACCGAAGCTCGAGAGAATCCTGCGGGCGTACATGAGGCAAAGCCCCGAAGACTCGTGGTGGATCGAGCGGTCTTTAAAATTTAGGCAGGACGTCCTCGCCGAGTTTGACCGCCTGGTGCTCGACGGCGCTCAGACCGTCGATTTAAGGGAAGTCGAGGAAACTGCGTCAGAGCCTTTCGCTGAGGCTATGACTTTCGCGCAGGCGTAGCCGACGTTTTCTCCTGCGCTGCTCCAGCATGTCCTTCAGGACTCGCGATTTGCTGTCGCCCCACACGGTTCCGGTTGTGTTAATCACAAAGTCGACTTCGACCTCGGCGCCAGTAACGCTAAGTGCTTTTCCGTTGCGATCCATCTTGGAAAACCCCGCACCTGGGCGTCCAACATCCAATATCTCGCGGGCTTGAAAAAACGGCCGCTGAGCTGAAAAGAACTGTCAGGCCGTCCCGTCGGTTCGATGCTTCGATCGCCAGCTGTGTAGACGGGATTCTTGCTACCGTCCTCGCACATCCGGGCTGGAGCGGATTACCGGAAGAGAAATTTGGTAGGCATCTGCCGATGCAGTCGTAGGAATCCAACCTGGAAAATGCGTGAGCAGTTTCGCAGACTCCCCCAGCCGATGTGCAAGCGAAAGAACGATCGGGAGGACCCGTTGAGGAGAAGCCGAATCTTCATGGCGGTTGTGTTACTGGCGGGAACAAGGCTGGCGGGGGTTGCCCAGGCCCAGGAACCCAAACGAGGCGAAACAAGAGTAAGGCTCCCCCTGACAAGCTTAAACTTGAGCACGACAGTTGATCTCTCCACGGCTGCCGACCAGGAGCCCCAGCAAACGAAGTCGCCCGACGCGGACAAGCTACCGCTCGTTGATGCTCCCAAACCGAAGAGGTTTGGTCGGACCGTTGACTTCGCGAGCCTCCCGGATGCGCCACGGCCGCAAACTATTATTTCCGCTGAAAACAGTGACCCACAGCAGTCGGACACTGCGAGCTTATCGGGAACGGTGGTTGATAAAAACGGAAATGTGCTGCAGGGTGCGCAGGTGACCCTAACGGGCCCAGCAGGTTCTGCAGTGCGGACTGTGGAATCTGGCAGCAACGGACAGTTCGAATTTACAGGCTTAACGCCAGACATTTATAACCTCATGGTGAACGCACCAGGAATGAGCACGTTCACCTCGCCCCCAATTCGATTGGATGTAGGCGAGCTCCGTATTCTGCCAGCGATCATCCTGTCGGTCTCCCCCGTCACCACCACCGTAATCGTGAATGCCGGAGACAGGGAGCAATTATCTAAGGAGCAGCTACACATTGCGGAGCGGCAGCGCATCGCGGGCATCATCCCGAATTTTTACAGCTCATACGAATGGAACGCGCCGCCTATGTTGGCGAAACAGAAATTCCAGCTGAGCATTCGGTCCATCATCGACCCGGTTTCCTTCCTATCCGTCGCGGGACTTGCGGGTGCGGAGCAATATCAGAATGTCTTTCCGGAGTACGGTAGCGGAATCGAAGGATATGGAAAACGATACGGAGCCGCAATGGCAACTCACGTATCTGCGACTCTGCTCGGCAGAGCTGTTTATCCTTCGATCTTCCATCAGGATCCACGCTACTTCTACAAAGGCAGGGGAACGATCGGATCGCGGGCACTCTATGCCATTTCGGCCGCGGTCATCGCCAGGGGCGATGATGGGCGGTGGAAGCCGAATTACTCGCGTGTGCTCGGCCACTTTTCATCCGCAGCCATCTCGAATCTTTACTATCCGGCCTCTGATCGCGGGGCTTCGCTGGTGGTCTTTAATGGCTTGGCGGGCGTCGCAGGAGATGCGGTAGCTAATCTCGTCCGCGAATTCATTCTGAAACGCTTCACGTCGCACGTTCCCCAAGCGGCGAACTGATCAGCCATGGGACCGGCACAGTAAAGGATGTCTCTGGAACGTACACACGAAATTCTGGCGGAGAGGGTGGGATTCTGACCGTTGAGGTTCGCGGATATTAGCGGATATTAGCGGACATTAGCGGAAAACAAGTCGTGTGAAATCAACGGAAATGCAGAGGATGATCTTTCGATCCTGAAATCGTGGCAAAATCCCGGTCCTGCTCACGGTCGTTTTTTATCATTATAAGCCTGATCTTATCCCCTCGTTTCTCCTGCGAATTCTTCGATTTCCTTCCCTGTTGCGGCACCCTTCCGCATTGTCTTGGTGGCCTTCTTTACAACTCGTCGTGTGCGATGTTGTGCATCTCGATCAGCCGTTTGACGACTGCGACCATAAACCTTCTCCAGCATCTGTGTGGGAGGACCGAGATAAGGGTCTTCATGAAGCATCAAGGACTCGTCCTTTTCGTACTCTCGCTTGGTTTTCGACCGGACGTATTCCTGCCACAAGACCTGTGCAAACCCCACTACGCGACCAAATATATATACAGCTATAAACAATACTACGGTCGCCTGGATCGCCAGGGTTGCCCACGCAAGATCATACGCAAACGAATCCATCGGGCTGGTCCTCCACCACTCTCCGGGAGCAGTATAACCCCCGTTCCCTACGTTCACCATGGCAGACGCACATCGTAATTTTCTCCCCTGCTACGCCTGCAAACACTCGCTGGTGCCCACGAGGCAATCCACAGATGCCGACAGAAGCCCCGTATGTGCGGTCGTATTCGTCTGCCGACATGGGATACGGTTTGACTGAGTAGCCGAGGGATCGGAGCACACTGATCGGGTT
>JBPYDQ010000696.1:0-2893 GCA_051986135.1 Terriglobales bacterium
GCACGGCGAAGGTGTAATCACTGAGCACGCCAATCCTCTTCCCGTGCCCGTACTCGACCGCGGTTACAACGACATCCAGTGTGGCCAGCTCACGTTTCATCTTCAGCCACGATTTGCCCCGCCGCCCGGGCGTATACACCGAGTCCAAGTCCTTGATCACGAGCCCTTCATTACCCCGCGCCTGCGCCTCTAGGAAAAGGCGGTCAAGTTCTTCGGCCCTCGTGGCCCTGTAGACTGGCGCGCGAATCACATGTGCCGCTGCGGGCTCGGCGTCGGGCTCAAAGAGCAAACTTGCTTGCCCCCGGGGCCTGCGGCCCGTGAAAGGCGATCTGGGTCCTTCGAATAGCTGATCGAGCCGATTTCCGCGCTCGCCGAGGGAACGATCAAGCATCACGTCTCCACCCAGATAGAGCAGGTCAAAGGCGAGATACGCCACCGGCACCTGCCGCATCAGTTCATGCGTGACTTTCTTCCGCCCCAGCCGCTGCTGTAGCCGACTGAACGGCATAGCTCGCCCCTGGTCGGGAGGCGCGCCGGCCGGATAGCTCCAGGCCACAATTTCCCCATCGAGAATTGCATCCTGCGGCAGGCCCGCCAGTGCGTCGGGCAATTCAGGAAATGACTCGGTGATTTCGTCGCGGGTACGAGAGAAAAATCGAACTTCCTCGCCCGAGATGTGCGCCTGGGCGCGGATCCCGTCGTACTTGTGCTCGACTTGGGCATTTTGGAAGTACCCGAGCGCCTCCCCGGCCGATTCCACCGGACTAGCCAGCATGAAACCGATCGGATGAAACAGTCGCATCTTTGCCGCGCCGAGCCGGGAACGAGCCGCCAACCGGACGGTTTCACCAATGTCCCCCACCAGCATGTTGGCGCGCTGGACCTCTGCCAGTCTCGCCCCATATGCCTTCGCGATTCCCTCCTCAACCAGGCTCTCCTTCAGCCCGATCCGTAGGTCGCCGGTGATAATTTTCACCAGGTACTTTGCCACGAGCGGCGTCGCCAGCCCCAGCAGCGCGCGCGTGGCCGCCCGTTTGGCCGAAACCCCGCGCGCCAAGGCAATATCCCGAAACCGGCGTTCTACCTCCAAAACCGTCAACCCGTCGTCAGGTCGCTCGGGAAAAACTTCGCCGGTTATGGCCCCGATATCCCCATGCCGCCGATACGCCGCTGCCAGCTGCGCATCCGTCTGCCCTGAGATCTCCTTGATCACCTGCCACAGCAGCGCTCCGCCCACATTCAAGGTTGTCGGTTCCCACATAGGAAAAGGCCGCCCCGACAGAAACACCGCCGACACTGCTGCCTCCTCCACGGGCCGCGTCCTCAGGTACTCTGCCACCAGCGCCGTCTTCTCCAGCTTTTTCGTGGTCGCCCGGATCCGCTCCCCGAGTTCGCTTAAAGTGTGCATATAAGAAACGCTTTTTTGATGCGGCAGGGCTCGACCGGCCTCTCGCCTCGGAAGGCTGGATGACCGGAAGAGGTTGTGACTCTGTCAAGCAAGGGACTGGTTTGTCTCAGCATAAAGCCGTATTTAACTAGCCACCTGCCTGCAACTTACGTCACCTTGGTGCCAACCCGCGCGATTCAACCTGTGTTAACCTTAGTGTCTGAACCATTTGCGCGGAAGGATCATCTAACGTACATGCAGCTCTTCGGTTCCATATGGCGTTTCCTGGTGGCCGTTCAGCTCCTGCCCGCCCTGGAGGGTGGTGAGGAAACTCTTGTCGGCGGCCAGGCCGTGCTCGAAGGCGTCATGATGCGATCCCCGCATGCCTGGGGAATTGCCGTGCGCAGACCTAGTGGCGAGATTGCCATCCACAGCGAGCCATTGGAGCGCCTGTCGGAAAAGCATAAGTGGATGGGCTGGCCGGTGGTTCGCGGTGTCATTACGCTTGGCCACGCGATGTCGCTCGGCCTCCGCGCCCTGCGTTTCTCCGCCAATGTAGCTCTCGACCAAGTCGAGCCGCAACCGAAACCTGGCAAGAAGCTGGAACTCAGCGGCTGGATCGCTGCCGTCAACGTCTTGATCTCCGTCGGCTTTTTCATTTTCATGTACAAGTTTCTTCCGTTGCTGGCCGCGACGGAACTGAAGCGGGTCAACCCGATTTTCGGCGAGCGCATTGTCTTTAACCTGGTAGACGGCGCGATTCGTATCGCCTTGTTCCTGCTGTTCATCTGGGCTACATCTCTGCTGAAAGACATTCGCCGCGTGTATCAATACCACGGCGCCGAGCACAAAACTGTGTTCGCCTTCGAAGCCGGAGACCCGCTCGAGGTAACCCCAGTTCAAAAGTATTCGACCTATCATCCCCGTTGCGGCACGAGTTTCCTGATGACCGTGATGATCATTTCGATCGTCGTGTACACCCTGGTGCCCGCCGTAACGTTCTGGGGCCGTTTCGCCGCCCGTATCCTGCTGCTGCCGTTAATTGCAGGCCTGTCGTATGAAGTGATCCGCTTCGCCGCGAAACATCGCGGTTCATTATTTGCGCTGATGACTGCCCCGGGCCTGTGGCTGCAACGGATCACGACACAACCGCCGTCCGATGACCAAGTAGAATGTGCTATTACCGCGCTCGACCAGGCCATGACGCTGGAAAAACAGCGTGGTGGCGAACTGGTCATCGCTTAGCGGCGCTCCGCCCTTAAAATCGCCGAGCTTCGGGTCCTTGGTCGCGCGCTTTCCCACGCTCAAAGTGCCGGCGGGAGGCAAGTATGGTCTGCGGTTTTGGGCGTTTGTGGCGAGGCGCTTTCAGGCTGTCTGTGGAGACGTACCGAACCACGGCACAGTGGCCAGCCATGAACTCGATAGTTTGAGCCAGCAGATGCGGGGGCGGCGCTTTTATTCGAGAGGGGGCAGGTCGAGGCAATCGGGAGTTTACGCAGTTCTTCT
>JBPYDQ010000697.1:0-10757 GCA_051986135.1 Terriglobales bacterium
GCGGATAGAGCAAGGACGTGCCCTGATAAGGGTTGCAGCCATGCAACAGGCAATGCGCTCCCGCATAGGCTGGAACAAAGTCGTTGTGCGGATAGGACGCCCGCAAAGCTCCAAGCCCGACAAAAACCACAGCCGCAAGAGCCGGAAAGATCTTTTCAAAGTTTCCTCTTCGCGAGTCAGTCATGGTCTCCCTAGTCCTAGTCCTAGTCCTAGTCCTATTCCCTCCAATTTGCAGGGCCTGCGGAATGAAGGAGAGCGGCGATTTCGAAGCAAACATTGGTCCAGATCGGATTATACGAATTGGAAAACCTGGCACTAAAAGGTATCTCAGACCACGAGAAACAAAAAACTACGTGGTTAGCGATCAGTTAATCCTTCTCGAACAGTGAACCCCATTCGGCTGGGTGATGAAAGCCTGGTCTTGATTTCAAACGACGCGCAACGACTCCAAACATTCGCCTTTCCTGAACCCCTCCCCATCCGCCTCTTTAAACTGTGGCCCCTGCAATGGGGCCGTTTTTGTGAGGAGCGGGGTCGGAATCGCGTCACGTATGAATTAGGAATGAGACAGACGAATCGAAATGAAACTCCGACAGCGCATCGAACATCACTTATGCCGGCGTGAATAGCGGAAGTCATGGTGACTCGCGACCAGCCGCCCAATCCTTCTCAATTCCAACAAAACGGGTCAGATGGCTGGTCAGCGTGCACCGGGATCAGGTCTCTCCCCCCTTTTGACCAGAGTAAGACGCAAATTATCACGTGCCTTGGTGTAGTCGGGCTTGATGCGCAAAGCCTTGGAGTAATGGGCGATGGCCTCGTCGAGTTTTCCTTGGCCGACCAGAGCCAGTCCCAAATTGTAATGTGCCTCGGCGTAGTTGGGGTCGATGCGCAAAGCCTCGGACAAATGGGCAATAGCCTCGTCGAGTTTTCCTTCGTCGGCCAGAGCCACTCCCAAATTGTTATGCGCATCGGCGTAGTCGGGTTCGATGCGCAAAGCCTCGGAAAAATGCGCAATGGCCTCGTCGAGTCTTCCTTGATCAGCCAAGACAATACCCAGGTTGTTGTGGACGATATTGTTTCCGGTGGTTACTGCCAAGTCGTGTGTAAAGAGCGTCGTACTATTTTCCCAATACCGAAGTTGACCCCTTGCAGCGATCACGCACGCCAAAATCACCAGGCCCGCAGCGGCTGGAAGAGCAATCCTCCGAAACGGCCAGCGAACCAGCAGGTCTGGAACACCCCACGCCACAACAATGAACAAACCAATAAGCGGAATATAAGTATAGCGATCCGCCATCGCCTGGTATCCCACTTGAATCAACCCGATGACGGGAACCAGTGTCCCCAGATACCACAACCAGCCAACCGGTAGATAAGGGCGCCGTGGGCCCGCCCGTATCACCGCAACGGATATGCCCAGCAGGCCCAAGAAGGCCCCGGCTACCCACCATCCAGGCAGTGACTGGACATAGGGATATAACGCCGCCAAGCGCGCGGGCCATAGCATCTTGCCTATGTAGGCGAAGTACGAAACCAGCGCGTTTGCCACGCGGTGGTTAAGCGGAGTTGCACTAAGACTAACTACGTTCCCTCCTCGGCGTTGGACTCGAAGAGTCACGATGCTGGACACGACGGTGAGAGAGAGCAGGGGAAGTTTTTCCCACACCAAGCGGACCGTGGTGGCCCACCCACCGGGGGAGGACACCCAGCCATTCGCAGGATTGGATCCCATTCCCATCCGTCCCAAGGGCCAAAAATCCAGCAGCAGCAGCACAAAGGGGAGTGTCACCAACATCGGTTTTGCCATCAACCCCAGAGCAAAAAACAGGAGCACCGCCCAATATCGGCCGAGACCTGGCCGCCTCACGTACTCGACGTAGGCCAATAGGGTAAGCATCCAAAACAGCGTGCTCAGGACATCCTTACGTTCCGCCACCCAGGCCACCGACTCGACGTGCAGCGGATGGACGGCGAACAATCCCGCTACAAACGCACTCCGGCCCAGTGCCCCCGTCATGCGATGCAGCAGCCCGAACAGCAGCAAAGTGTTGGCGATGTGAAACAACAGGTTGGTGAGATGATGCGGGCCGGGGTCTAACCCGTAGAGCTGAACGTCGAGCATGTGCGACAGCCAAGTCAGCGGGTGCCAGTTGGCGGCGTATCCAGTAGTGAATGCCCACGAAGCACCGTCCCACGTTAGTCCACGCTGGACGACCACGTTTGTGCTGACGTATTCGTTATCATCGTAATTGACAAAGTCGTGATGCCACACCGAGGCATAGACGATCAGATTTGCCGCGATCAGGGCCAGGCAGACCCAGGGCGCGTGCCCAGAAAAAGCCCACAATGCGCTTGAGCGTCGGGTATTACGCGACGGATTCTTGAAAGAGTCGGAATAGAGATTGCGAAGAAAACGGCCCTTAGAATCGCTTGGGGTTCGGTGGGCCCACGGTCTTGGGCGTGCACTCCTCATCCGGAACCGCTCCCCTGCAAGAGAAGAAGTCAAAGCTTAAACGATCAGTGCCTCCCGAATCCAGAACGGGAGGTAATGCCTTCGGCCAGCAGAAAATCTGGCTTTGGTCCCGCTGCAAGAACCCACTCCAAGACTCTCGATAGTCGGCCTTTGCTCTGGCGGCTCTCCAGAGATGCTAGTTTACCAGCCAATGCTGCTGGGCCCGAAAGCCGCTCCCCTTCGATGATCCGGCCTATCTGTTCGAGCTGAAGTACGACGGTTCCAGATCGCTTGCTCGGCTACGGGCGCCTAGTTTTTCGTGCTCTGTTCCTCATAATCAGGGTGCATAACGAGTGAAGACAAGGTCGCTCGCTTTGGCCTTCTGGTGGCAGGGAAAGCAGGGTTTCATGAATGCCGCGTCGGCAGGTCTGCCGTCTTGGAAGTGACCGAATCCCCACCCGCCGGTTGCTGCGTACTTTGTTGAGTCCTTGACCATGAACTGGATGTTGGTCGGGGCGCCGGGAACGAAAGATTGCAATTTGCCAAAGACCTTATTGTTCTCATCCGATGGGACGTTGCGGTAATGCAAAGCAGCGATGATTGAGCGTCGGGGAACGGGAGCTTCCCTTCACGATAGGCTTTGAGCGCAATATCGTTGCCCAAAACGGCGCCTAAGCTATTGAGGTTGCCGGCTTCATGGGCCGAGGAAACCCACTGGCGGTCACGGTACCCGTTGGGAATTTCTGTAACGAACGGGGCGTCCGCCGCGTCCGCGTGTCCGGGTGCTGGGGCGTTGAAAGCGACAAGGCTAACGATTGCTGCAATTGCGACCACAAGGAACGCGAAGTGTTTCATGGGTCCTCTTTCCAATCCAATATGTATGTTCTGTAGGCTGAAAATCAGAAGTCCCGACTGCTTGATTTGACTAGTGGGTGGTTCGAGGCCTCTGCGACCCCAGAAAGCCATCCGCCTTGCAACACTTTAGGAGATTGGCTACTTGATGTAAACACACGAAACCGATTCGACGTTTCGCCGCTATGCAATCGTGGATGAAGAGCAGAAGCGTGATGCCCTGACAAGGACCGAGTCTTATCTTGCGTCAACGAAAGAGCAAAAAGTTGTTCCTTTCCCCAAGGTCTTTTAGCTCCATTCACGGACATTTCACCGACATTTTAAACGGCCACCTAATATCGGGTGGCCCTGAGTATCTGATTCCATGGAATATTAGTAGGGATTATGTCTGTGTTCGTTGGGGTTTCAAGTCAGAACGGGCCCTGCCGGCGATCACGACTTTAAACTAACGATTCAACTGAGCCTCAGGCCTTACCCTCTCGGACACGCCCTCTAATCTAACCTCACCAAAAATACGGCCCCTTCGGAGGTTTCGGTCGCCCGCACCAGTTCCTCAGCCCGTTGCTTATCATCATCACGCACCCGGACTCGCACCCACCAGGCGCCCGAAGGACTGGCAAACTTGAGCACATGCGCGCTGCGATAACGGCGCGTCAAACGGTCCGCCAATTTGCCCGCCGCCTTGGAGTCCTCGAAGCCGCCGATTTCGACGGCCCAACGTCCGCCGGTTCCGAGTGGCGATGGAGTTTTGAGAACCTCAACTTTGACAGGGGCCAACCCTGCCTTCCAGACATCTGCCTGCTTGGCGGCGGCCAGCGACAGGTCGAGAATGCGCCCTTTGACGAATGGCCCACGGTCGGTGATGCGCACCACAGTTGAATTTCCCGTTTTCAAGTTCGTCACCCGGCAAATCGATCCCAGCGGAATGGTGCGGTGCGCGGCCGTGAGGGCGTTCATGTTGTAGATTTCACCATTCGAGCCCCGCCGGTTATGGTAGGGAGGGCCATACCAGCTGGCAATTCCCGTCTCCGTGTAGATCGGTTTAGCATCGTTGGAAAGCGAGATCGCTTCCTTGTCTTCGCTGCTCTCCTCAGCCTCAGGCTTAGTAACTCCGGGATTCTGTCCGACTTCTGTTCGGGGTTCGTTGCCGATCGTTGGCGGCGGAGGCAGGTTCACCTTGCCTTGCTTCGGATGGGTACAACTGGTCAACAGCAAAACGATCACAAAAATCAGAAATGGAACCACGGTGAGCCTCAGGGCCGCCTCTGCTGATCAAGATAATCGGCGAATAGCGAGAGCTTCTCGGCCGCCGTGCGCAGCGCCTGGGTCGAATGTGCACGGATCGCCGGCACTACCTCGTCGTTCAGATAAGTAATCAGTTCTGCGCTTTCCTTTTCCAACTGATCGGCGATATCGGCAACCGATTGGTTGAAGCGCGCCGAGGCTTCTTTCACCTTGTGGTTGAAATCGCGCATGCTCGCTCCTGAGGTTTCGCCATACGAATAGAGCCACACGTGCGTTGTGGAGTCCAGCTCGCCCATTATTTCGTCCTGTTAGGGCAGGGTCAAGACCGGGGCATCTACGCTGCCACTCGTTAGGACAATTCTCCGCCTGAGCCTTTGCGGTAGAATCGGCAATGTCCATGAGGATTGCCACCTCTACGCTGATTCCCATTGCCCTTGCGGTGCTGCTGGGATGCACCGTATGGGGAGAGCACAAACCAACTGCTTGGACCGATGTAACAGGTGGGGAATCGCTGGAGCGCGTTTTTTGGCGCGAAGTCCAGGTCGGTCATTGGGCCGATCTCGAATCGCGTATGGCGCCCAACTTTGTTCTGGTTACTTCCCAGGGCACATTCGACCGTGCCGCCGCTATCGAACACTGGAAACAACTTCAGATTCAAGATTTCTCCTTGGGAGAATTGCAATCGCAATTGAACGGCGATACGTACACCGTCACCTACATCCTGAATATTCGGGGAACGGTTCAGGGCAAATCTGTTCCCACTACGCCGCTGCGCGCGCTGACCATATGGCAGCGGCAAGTGAAGGAGCGGTGGGTCATGCTTGCCCACTCAGCCATCCCGCTGAGCTCGTCGAGTGAACCGCTTAAATGAACCCCGGGACAGACTGCACTCGGAATTTGTTCGAAGAACCCGTATTGCGTCGCCGTTTTCGCGGGGCACTGTTGAGCTGGTACGACGCGAAGCAGCGCAAATTACCCTGGCGGCTCAACCTAGATCCCTATCGTGGCTGGCTCGCCGAGATCATGCTGCAGCAGACGCGGGTTGCTGCCGTCCTCGGCTACTATGATCGTTTCCTGAAGCGCTTTCCGACGGTACAGAAGCTCGCCTCGGCGCGCCTGGACTCGGTGCTGGCTGCCTGGAGCGGCTTGGGCTATTATCGGCGCGCGCGCTTGCTGCATGCTGCCGCCAAGCGGATTGTGAACAATGACAGCGGCCGCTTCCCCACGTGCGCGCAAGACTGGGAAAAACTGCCCGGGGTTGGGCGCTACACTGCGGCGGCCATCGCCAGTATTGCCTTCCAACAAGCCATTGCGGCGGTTGACGGAAACGTAAAGCGCGTCTTGTCACGCCTGGCGGGAAAAAATATCTCCGGGGAACGGCTGTGGACCCTCGCGCAAAGGCTGTTATCGTCGAACCGTCCCGGAGACTTTAATCAGGCCATGATGGAACTTGGCGCAACCGTGTGTTTGCCGCATGATCCACAATGTCGGCTGTGTCCGGTGTGTCGTCTGTGTTCGACTCGGGGTGAACTGGGGGGGACGGTGGTCCCCAGGAGACGGAAGCGCGAAATCTACTACAACCTAAGTGTGCGCGATGGGACAGTGCTGCTGACCCGCCGGTCGCGTCAAGCCTCTCTTATGGCTGGAATGTGGGAGTTGCCCAAGATTAAGCCTCCTCGGTCGGAGGTTGCAGGCACGCTCAAACTGCGCCATTCCATTACCGTGACCGACTACCGGGTGCGAGTATGCCAGAATGGACATTCCGAGGTGCATGGTGGGCGCTGGTTTCCGCAGTCTCGAATCTCAGGGCTTCCCTTGACGGGGCTGGCACGAAAAATCCTGCGCACCGCCGGCCTCATCTAATTCGCGTCGGATGAACTGGCTAAGATCTCTGTTCGGAGGAAGGAATCGCATGCCTGCTTTGACTCGTGGTCGGGTGGCTCCGGATTTCAGCTTACCCGCCGTGGATGGAAGGTCGTTTTCCCTGAAACAAGCCTTGACCGAAGGTGCCGTCCTGGCCGCATTCTTCAAGGTTTCTTGCCCGGTTTGCCAATACGCGCTTCCATTTTTGGAGAGGATTTACCAGAATTCCGGCAGCAAAGGTGTGACCATCGTCGGAATTTCGCAGGACAACCAGCGCGACACCAAAGCCTTCTTGAAAGAATTTGGCATCACATTTCCCGTACTCGTGGAAGACCCAACTTACCCGGTCTCGAATGCCTACGGATTGACCAACGTCCCCTCCATTTTCTGGATCGCCCCCGACGGCGAGATTGGAATCTCCAGTGTGGGATGGTCCCGTCCGGACATCGAACAAATTCATCGCCAGATATCGGAAATACACGGCGTGGTTCCCCAGCCGCTATTTCGTCCGGGCGAGGATGTACGCGACTTCCGCGCCGGTTGAAGTTCCAAGAACTGATCCCGCGGTCGCGGGAACAAAGCTTCACCACAGGAGGAAGGAGGCGAGCCGAGGGCCTTTGCTTGGTGTCCCTTCCCGGTTGTGGCGAATGCGTTTTCTCTTCGAGCGATTTCACCGTAGAATAAGTGCATCCCACCAGGAGCACACATGCGGAAGAGCCTCGTAGTCTTTTTTCTCGTCATGCTGGCGGCTCTTAGCTTGGCTGCAGGTTCCGCACGTCGGAAAGCGCATGCCGCCTCGCTTCGATTACCGGCCGTCGCCATCAACGCCATCGAGAACATCAATCCCGAGCGCATTCGGGCCCATGTCCGTTTCCTCTCCGACGATTTGCTCGAGGGCCGCGGCACAGGACAACGAGGCGGCGACATTGCCGCGCACTACCTGGCCACCGAGTTCGCGCTCGATGGCCTCAACCCGGCTGGCAACGCGGGCGGGTACATGCAGAAAGTTCCTATGGTGGGCGTTACCGTTCTTCCTGAGACTACCTTCACCTTCCTCCCCGCCAAAGGACAACCCATGCCCTTGAGACTGGCCGACGACTTCGTGGTCTCCAATGAAACGCAACAGCCGAAGTCAGATATTGATGCCGACATTGTCTACGTCGGTTACGGCATTACAGCCCCGGAGTATGACTGGGACGACTACAAGGGAACTGACGTACGCGGCAAAGTGCTACTCATGCTTGTCAATGAGCCTCCGTCGAACGATCCCAAGTTTTTCAAAGGAAAAGCTCTGACTTATTACGGCCGCTGGACGTACAAATACGAGGAAGCTGCCCGCAGGGGCGCGGTGGGCGCGATTCTGATTCATAAGACCGATATGGCCAGCTACGGCTGGGATGTCGTGCGTAATTCCTGGTCCGGCGAAGAAGCGTATTTGCGGGAGGACGATGGCCCCAAACTCGCGGCAGCGTCCTGGATCCAGTTAGAGTCGGCGCGTGGGTTAGCCGCGGTTGCCGGTATGGACCTGGACCGCATGATCAGCGACGCGAGCTCCCGGGAATTTCACCCTCTCACCTTGCCGATCAAGCTGCAAGCGCATGTCGTGAGCAAGATTCGCCCCTTCGATTCGAGTAACGTGATTGCCATCCTGCCCGGTTCGGACCCCAAACTGAAAAGCCAGGCAGTCATCTATACCGCGCATTACGATCATCTCGGCATTGTGCCCGGCCAACCAGGAGATAATATCTATAATGGCGCGCTCGACAATGCCACCGGCTGCGGCATTTTGTTGGAGATTGCGCGGGCCTACGCTCTAGCGGGAACTAAGCCGGCGCGCTCCATTCTGTTTGCCTCCGTTACCGGCGAAGAGAAGGGATTGCTGGGGTCCGAATATCTGGGGAAGCACCCCCCGATTCCTGCCGCCAAAATTGTTCTGGACCTCAATTACGACGACGTTCCCCCGCTGGGCGCTCCCGAGGAAACGGAAGTCACCGGCGCCGAGCGTACCTCCTTCTACCCGGAGGTGGAATCGACGGCGCGCGATTTCAGGTTGGCCATCCGGCCCGACGCCCGCCCAGAAGCCGGTCATTACTATCGCTCCGACCACTTTAGCCTGGCCCGGGTTGGCATTCCTTCCTTTTCCATCAACGAAGGAGTCAAATACCAAGGCCACGATATCGCATGGGGTATGAAGCAGGCGGAGGACTATACCGCCAAGCACTATCATCAGCCCAGCGACGAATACAACCCCAGCATGGATTTCACCGGCGATGCCGCTATGGCCCGGTTCGGTTTCGCTCTCGGCTGGAAAGCAGCCAGCATGCAGCAGGAAATCGGCTGGGTCAAAGGCGACGAATTCGAGCCCACTCGCGAGAAGAGCATTGCCGCCGGTCAGAACTAAGCGTCTTCACTTGTACTCTTTTTTGCCGCTTTCTGTGAATGGTCTGGGGGGCAACGCCGGGTGACTTCGGTGACCTTCCGATCCTCTTCCGTGCCGGGTTTACGCATTGCCCTGATTTCGTGAATCACAGGCGGCCAGCCAATCCAGACTCGAAACGGTAGCACTAGCGAAGATGGCTTCCGCAAGTTGAAGCAGGAGTCTAGACGAATGCCATCTCGCTCTGACGCCTCTGTGGAGCAACCAGGAACACCACCTGTACAGCGGACTGGTTCCGGTTGGGAACGATATTTCTCCGATAGATTGTCTCGCGGCAAAGCCGCCTTGGGCAGGTTGATTCCCGCAGTTCCGCCTTGCTGGACCGAGCGCTTCTCGTATGAAGTGTGTTCTAACCCACCCTCTACACCATGCTCGCAGGGCAAGCCCCGAGCAGCGATAGGCGTAGCTCAGTGATAATGCTGAAGGTGGTAGCCGTGCTCAAGGTAATACAACGCTCCAAATGCGAGAAGCAAAGCCACGACTGGCAACGCCAATAGGCGTATGCTCCGCAAGGGCGTTTTCCAATCCGCTGTTGAGAGAAAAACTAAAATCACCGGTAAGAGTGCAACGACGGACAACTGAAAGATATGCGCCGCCGCGCCTTCGTCCGGTACAGGCGGATGAGTGTACCCGCTTAGTACGGCAAGCAACGCTGTAAGCGACAAGATGATTAGGATTTTCCCGCTGAGACTGTTGATTTGCCGCCCACGCATGGTGTCATATTCCTTTCCGGCTTAATATCAGCGATTTCCGACTTCCCGATTGCCCACAACAGCGCCCTCCTGTCGTTTTCGATAAAGTCCATATCGCGCAACCTGGCCTACCCCACTCGTGGGCTCCTGCTCGGGTGAGGCAAGTGCAGCCTTCTAACCATGGAAGTTGCAAGCAATGGCGGCGGTTAGGTCTGAGACGGATCGAAACCTTGTGACCGGACAAGTTTAGGGCAAGTATGAACCGGGCGCGTTAACACGGTTCATCCTTAGCGATCTTCTACCGTTACTACTGCCGTTCTTACGTCGAACTTCCACGCCGGGTGACAGGTCACATATCTGGCGCCGAATGTCAAACAAAGAACTTAGTCGAGCACAGTTGGCAATTTAATCATTGTAAGTCGTTGTTATGCAAGCTACTGATTTCCGAAATCAATTTGGGACCCAGGCGCGATTTTCAAGTTGCTACTGATTTCCGAAATCGCTTTTGGCTAGGCACGCCATCTTCACGCCATCAAATCTGGATCCGCTTCGCCGTGATCCAGTTTCGAATGCCCTCATAAACCATGCCGCATTTGCGTTCTGTTGCCCGCCTTAGGGCGTTGAGGAACTCGCCCACGATTAGAATTCAGAGACCACAAAGGGAAACGCCCTGCCTTTTCAGGCAGGGCTCTTTGTTAGACAGATACAAACAACAGCGACTAGATCCGGATTTACGTCCCGAGCTTGAGCTTGCGGCTCGTCACGCCAGCGAGACCGAGCACGCCAATTCCAAGCAAAAGCCCCTCAAGCGTGCCGGGTTCGGGAGCCAGGGCGATGCCACGCCCACCAAGTAGCATGCCGCTGAATGGGGAAGTGGCGTTAAAGCTGGCGGTGAAGCTCACATTGCCTCCACTTGGGGCCCCGGACTGGGATCCAAAGCTCCCTCTGATTACAACACCACCAGGCATTTTGTTCATCGATCCGCTGACGCCGGTGATCGCATCTAACACCGCGCCATTGGCGTTTTCGATGTCTAACGTAGCCCCGCTGAAGGTGCACATCCCGCTCCCATTCAAAGGGGGATTACAAGCACCCGCCGGCGAGAGTGCACCGCCGACAAGCTTCAAGCGACCCGTACCTCCAAGCAGGTCAATGCTCAGAGTAACGAAGCCACCTGATGCTGTCCTCGTCGACATTGTCCCACGAACAAAGG
>JBPYDQ010000698.1:0-2354 GCA_051986135.1 Terriglobales bacterium
ATCTCCATCGAAGCAGCAATTCGAACTAACGCCGCCCGTGCGGTAGCCGGATCGAGGTTATCGAACAAGGATTCGAGCGCCTCGGGCCTGACTGCGCGCCGCGCAAGCTCGGCCGCGAGTTGCCACAAGTCATTCTGGCCATGGCTGCGCAGAAGAGAATCGATTTGATCTTCGAGGTCGCTGATCGTGAGCGCATCCGGGGGCGGTTCGCTGCCACCTCGCGTGAAGGAAGACTCGAGCTTTTCTACTTCTGTCTTCTGCGTGGGTGTGAGTTCGCGGCGGCCCAGTTCGTGGCTTGCCTCCTTGACGCGATGCAATGTATTGCGCAACTGTGCGACCGCGCGTTTGGCTGCCGCAGCCGGATTATTGAGTTCGTGAGCCAACCCGGCCGAAAGCTTTCCCAGGCTGGCCAGTCGGTCCCGCTGCTGTTCGAGTCGCGTGGCCTCGCGGACCCGATCGGTCATGACGCCAACCAGACGCTTCACCAGCTCCGGCATTTTCTGAACCAGCTCGGGAAACAGCGCCGTCGGGAAACGAAGGATACGTGCCTCCCTCAAGGCCCGGCCGCTCACGGTGAATTGTTTCATTCGTGAAAAAGGCAAAGCGCCAGTGACATCCCCGACCTTGCCGGGGAATACGATAACCTCACCATTGAAGTCGCCACGCCACTCGAACTCGCCTTCGAGAAGGACGAACATGGCCTCCGGAGGATCGCCTTGCTTGGCGTAGATTTCGCCTGCCTTGAGCTTCACTTCCCGCGACTGGCCGAGGAACCATGCAACTTGATCCTCGGGCAAATCCGCGAACGCAGGAAAGCGCAATAGTTCGGATTTGTCTGCCATTTAGACTTTGCTCAAATACTGATGAATGAATTGCACCGCCACCGATCCTTCGCCCACTCCCGAGGCCACCCGCTTGACCGAACCATGCCGCACATCGCCGACGGCGAAGGTGCCCGGAACATTGGTTTCCAGAAGAAAGGGTTCTCGGTCGAGGGTCCATCCCTCAGGTCTTCTGCCATTAAGAATCAGATCGGGTCCAGTGAGAATAAATCCGCGCTCATCACGCTCGACTAAACCTCCCAGCCAGCCTGTTTGCGGCAGCGCACCTATGAAGATAAATACCGCGGTCGCCGCGACTCGTTCGATCTTGCCGGTGTCAGAACAAAGAACCGAAATCTCCTCCAGATGGGACTCGCCGTGCACCTCGGCTACACTGGCATGCGTCCACAACTGGATATTAGGCGTTTGCTGAATCTGGTCAATTAAGTACTTCGACATGGTGCTGGAGAGAGAGTTGCCACGGACCAGTATGACTACTCGATCCGCATACTTGGCGAAGTTCATTGCCGCCTGGCCTGCCGAGTTTGCTCCGCCCACTACATAAATGATTTCACCCTTACACGACAAAGCTTCCGTGGCGCCGCCGCCGTAGTAGACACCCGCGCCTTGCAGCCGATCAATTCCTGGCGCTTCGAGGCGGCGCCACTGGACTCCGGTAGCAATCAGCAGAGCGTGACAGGAGATTTCGCTATCATCGGCCAGTTTGAGAATCCGATAAGAACCCTCGGTGCGCACCCCCGTCACCTCTTGCGGGGCGAGGATTTCAACTCCAAACCGTTGCGCCTGTACCACCGCACGCCGCGCCAGATCAGCACCGCTCAGGCCGGTGGGAAAACCAAGGTAATTCTCAATACGCGAACTCATCCCGGCTTGGCCGCCCGGAGCTTCCCTCTCGATCATTACCGTATGCAGCCCTTCCGATGCCCCGTAAACAGCCGCCGCCAGACCAGCTGGCCCGCCACCAACAATCGCCAGATCATAAAAGCTGGTCTGAGCCCTTGTGCGTAGCCCCACTTTTTGTGCGACCTGCGCCGGCAGACTCTCGAGAAGTTTTGTCCCATCCGGAAAAAGGACGATCGGTAGGTTGGGGGACCCAGGACCCAAGGCGTCCAGCAGGCGTTTCGTCTCTGGATCGTTGGCCGTGAGTTCCACATCGATCCACTGATACGGAACATGGTTACGCGCGAGGAAGTCGCGCAACTCATAGGATCGGGGTGACCAGCGCGTTCCCAAAACTCGAATTCCCTCGTACGCGGGACGATAGGATGCCTGCCAATCGTCGAGCATGTCGTCCAGCTGCGGATACAGGCGCTCGGCGGGTGGATCCCAGGGTTTCAGAAAAAAATAGTTAATGCCCACGTCGTTAATGGCGCTGATCGCAGCATTGGTATCAGCGTACGCGGTAAGCAAGGCTCTCTTGGCATCAGGGTAGATGCGCATGGCCTCGTGCAGGAACTGGACTCCATCCATTCGCGGCATGCGCTGGTCTGCTAATAGCAGAGCCACGCTGTC
>JBPYDQ010000699.1:0-4949 GCA_051986135.1 Terriglobales bacterium
AAATTTCAATCGCCTCAATTGGTGTCGCTTACGAACCAGAAAGCTATTCTTTTCTCGCCTCAGTTGTACCGAAGTTCTACCTAGAGTTGTACCGAAGTTTTACCGAAGCGTTCCTAAAATGCACAGAAGCGCCGCAATTTCACAATGGACCCCGAACTCGTAAATTTGTTCTCCACTGTTAATCAGTTGAAGGTTCATTCGTATGGAGCTCCAGCACCGCGCCGGAAAAACATGTTCAGACAAGAGAGTTTTGGTGCTCTGACAACAAACATGCTCGCGAAAACCCGAGTCGAGCACAATCTGGCTCGTATCACCAGATTCTTACAACGATCCTTATGACTGTTTGCTGCGGTTCCCAGCAGCCCGCATGACTGCTGCGTGTGAGAGAGGTACCATAGTCGAGTGGCTGGACCGTGTCGGGCAAGCAGAGAAAGCGGCTTCCCCGCTCACTTTTGGCCGTTCGGCATAACTCGGTCGCGTTTAACTGTTTTCGTCCTGATCGATGATGCCTCTGACCCGAGGCTCGGCTCCTAGTTCAATGACATGAAATCCTTAATCACAGCCTAGCCCCCAACCACGTCTGTGGGAATCGGGTACCTACGGAACACCACCGTCGATGTCGCGCAAAAACTTCACACCCCGAACATGCGCAGACGGCCCAGGCGCTGTGGAATTCGACCGTCAGCCCCGGCGCCTTTGGAGGCCCGTGTCGACCTTATGAAGCCTTGGCCCGAACATCCCAAGCGCGTGGGGTGATGATGATTACCGATGGTATCGACCGCGCCTTGCTCACGTTTGAGCAACATCATTCTTGATCGTCGGCCAGCACAGCCGCTCAGCGTACGGGTATTCTCGTCTGCACAATCTATGATCCTGGTGTGGGTCATGGGTGCATTCTCTGATCTTTGCTCCTTATGCTGCCACCTCGCTCGGCTCCGTATCGGTGCGCTGATTCAGGGTTCCTATGGCGCGGCTCAGATTCACCGCCGAGTTCACCAGCCCAATATGGGAGAACGCCTGCGGAAAGTTTCCTAGCTGCCGGCGGGAAATAGCCTCATATTCCTCGGCCAGCAGACCTAGATCGTTTCTTACACCCAACAACCGGTCAAACAGCCGCTGGGCGTCGTCGCGCCTGCCCAACATGATCAGGCAGTCTACGAGCCAGAAGCTGCAAAGCAGGAATGTCGCTTCGTCCCCGCGAAGTCCGTCTCGAGACTTCTCGAGGTCATAGCGCATCACGAATCCGTCGACGACCAGGTTGCGTTCGATGGCCTCGACGGTTGCCACTACGCGTGGGTCCCCTGGAGGCAGGAAGCCGAGAAGAGGGATCAGCAGCAAGCTCGCATCGAGAGCAGTCGATCCATAGGTCTGTACAAACGTGCCCAGGCTCGGGTTGAATCCGTGCTGACACACATGTGCGTGAATCCTGTCGCGCAGCGCACGCCAATGATCGAGGGGGCCGGAGAGGTTAAAACGCTCAAAATCTTTGATTGCGCGATCCACGGCCACCCACGCCATGACTTTGGAGTGCGTGAACTGCTGTCGCCCTCCGCGGACCTCCCAGATTCCCTCGTCGGGCTCCATCCAGATCCGTTCGAGGTATTCGATCCAATCTCGTTCTATGGCCGCACTCTGTTCCGGGACACCCATTCCGCTCTTCCTGGCCTGGTGCATGGCATCGGCAACTTCGCCGTAGACATCCAGCTGGAGCTGAGTAGCGGCGGCGTTGCCGACCCGTACGGGTTTCGATTGCTCGTAGCCGGGCAGCCATGAAACTTCCCACTCGAACAGGCGGCGTTCGCCAGCGATACCGTACATGATTTGATCCTGTGACGCTTCCCCGGCAACCGCCCGCAGCAGCCAGTCACGCCATGCCACGGCCTCGCTCTGAAATCCCGCGTTCATGAAGGCCAAGAGCGTGAATGTCGCGTCGCGCAGCCAGCAATAGCGATAGTCCCAGTTTCGCTCGCCCCCGATCTCCTCGGGCAGCGAGGTGGTCGGTGCAGCAACGATTCCGCCGGTCGGCGCATAAGTAAGCGCCTTGAGAACAATCAGCGAGCGCTCAACCGCATCGACCGCCGGTCCTCGGTAAGTGCATTGGCCGACCCAGTCCAGCCAGAAACGTTCTGTCTGAACCAGAGCTGCGCCGGGACTGATGGGCAAAGGTGCAGGCTGGTGAGAGGGACTGTGCATGATCACGAAAGGTATGGTCTGACCGCGGTTGATTGTGAAATCCGCTTTCACGACCCCGTCAGCGTGGGTGAGCGCGGTGCCTCCGTTGATGACGATGAGGTGCGGTCCCACGATGGCGTGCAGCAGGCCTTCTCCGACGGAGCTGATCCAGGGGACCGAGAGTCCGTAATCGAACCGGATCGTGAGCTCCATTCCCATGCGGACCTGCCCGCTTTCCCCGCGCACGATACGGATCAGATCCGAATGGCCGCTGCGGGGAGGCATGAAGTCGATCACGGTTACCTCTCCGTCCTCGGTCGCGAATCGGGTTTCTAGGATGAGGGTTTGGTCCCGGTAGCTCCGGCAAGTGTTCTTTATAGGGGAAGTCGGCGCCAGCAGCCACCTGCCATTCTTGGGCGTCCCCAGAAGTGCCGCAAAACAGGCGTCGGAATCGAAACGTGGCCAGCACAACCAATCGATGGAACCGGTGCGGCCCACCAGCGCGGCTGTCTCGCAGTCTCCTATCATCCCATAATCTTCAAGGGCAGCACTCATATTTCCTCCACCAGACAACTTGTCTGGTATTCGATGCGGGACGGGCAGCGCGCGAAAAGGGTGCAACATCTTAGAGTAAAAATCCGGCAATACCAGTTTCGAACTGTGTGGTCGGAATGATCTGCGACGTGTGATGACTGGACGACCAATGCCTGCGTGAGTCCCTCTCGCGAAGGCATAGGGACTCGACCAGAGCCTCTCAAACCTCGCTGAGGAGGCCAGCGAATGATTCTCAAAACCATGCAAGCAGCGGTTGTCGAGAAGTTTTCTGCCCCTCTCTCTATCCCATAAGTTCCTGTTCCTGAGCCAGGTTCCGGTGAAGTATTGCTGGAACGGGTCGCAAGCGGAGTGTGTCATACGGATTTGCACGCAGCCGATGGCGACTGGCCCATAAAACCAACACTCCCTTTCACGCCCGGACATGAAGGGAAGGGAATCGTAGTCGCGCTTGGGTCAGGCGTCACACGTCTGAAGGAAGGTGGCCGGGTGGGGGTTGCGTGGCTTTACAGTGCGTGCGG
Organism: Terriglobales bacterium; assembly: GCA_051986135.1. Taxonomy (GTDB): domain Bacteria; phylum Acidobacteriota; class Terriglobia; order Terriglobales; family Acidobacteriaceae; genus Gp1-AA122. The sequence continues at coordinate 3,246 of JBPYDQ010000699.1, forward strand.
CCATTGCGAGTTCTGTCTTTCCGGATGAGAGACGCTCTGCCCGGAACGGAAAAACTAGGCTATTTCGTTAGTGGCAGCTTCGCCCAGCACGCACTGGCGAAGGCAAATTACCTGGGCTTGGTCCCCCGCCAGCTTTCATTCGTGGATGCGGCGCCCATTCTCTGCGCCGGTGTCACACCTTACAAGGGACTCAAGGAGACAGGGGTCCGCTGAGCCGAATTGGAACTGAGTGAATCTGAGTCCGCTGCGTCTGGCAGTTGAATCGCCGATTTTTCGAACCTCCTTGACCAGTTTGTCATCAAGCGACAGGGAAATGTTCATATCCCCCATATCCCCATAATTGGGGGAAACCCGATACTGTTGGTTGAATACTCAGTCGAATCGGAGGCCCTTCTCCTCGGGGCCTGCGGCGGCAGGTTTCAGCGCCTCCGTGCGATCGTCAGGACTTGGCCAAAGCGACGCTCTGAACTTCCAGGCTGATTTTCGGCGGATTCAGCAAGGTGTTGTGAATCAGGCAATGATGGACGGCTCCTTCGATGCCTCTTTTGTGATCGTCGCTGAACTCGGCAGGAACCTCAACTTTGATGCGGAAGTCCTCCATGCGTGCCGGAGCCTTAGCCTTTTCGGCGCTAACATGAACGCGGGTACCTTCGGTCGACAGCTTGTGTTTCTTGAGATACATGACTGCATAAAAACCCACGCAGGAACCAAGTGATGCCAGCAAAAGCTCCGGCGGCGTCATGCCTTCGTCGTAACCGCCGTTCTCCGGTGGCTGATCGCACGCGATGGTGTGCTGGCGCGCCTTGATTTCGAATTGAACGCTACCTAGATATTCTACCGAGACTTCCATAAGTACCCCCTATGATTGCGCTTGAGCTTCTTCGGCATTTCCATTGAGCGCGGCGTCCACATGCTCGCGCAAAAGTTTTCGGGCTCGATGTAATCGCGATTTCATCGATGCCAGCGAAATTCCGAGACGTCGAGAGACCTCTTCCCCGGGCAGCTCTTCCATGTCGCGCAGGACGAACACTTCTCGCGCAGACGGCGGCAGCTGGTTCACTGCGTTCTCCAGCAACTCCTTCATTCGTCGAAGGGCCACTTCGGAGTCAATTGACGGCTTGGGATCCTTAATCGCCGTGCCCTCTTCTTCCAGCATCGAGAGCTGCAACAGCGGAGCCAGAGCCTCGCGTTTCTTCAACTGCCAACAAACCCGTCGCGCGATTTGAGCTAGCCATGCGCGGAAGGCAGCGGGATCGTTCAGCTGATTCATGTGCTGGTATGCCTTCAAAAGTGCGTCGATGAGCACGTCCTCGGCGTCTTCGCGGTTGCCCCACACCCGAAACAGCTGCCGGTACACGGAATCCTTGTGTTCGTTGGCTAATTGTTCGAAATCCACGACCACATTTTGGCACTGCTCATCACCGCCAGCAAGGGCGGTTAAACGGCACAACTGTGATCTGTTGCCATCTTGCGCGGCGATTCTCTTCGAACTTTATTCCACGGCATCTTCGTGAGCAGGAACGCGATGCCGCAGATGTCCGTCAGCCCTGCGAAAGTTAGGCCGAGACCGACGAACACGCACAGCCCGATCCAGCCTCGATTCCAGACCAGGGATAGCACTACGGCTACCAACACCAGCAGACCGGCTCCCAGGCGTACCTGACGTTCCAAAGACCAACCGGTCTGCGTGTTCACGACAATCTG
>JBPYDQ010000700.1:0-2997 GCA_051986135.1 Terriglobales bacterium
GTCGTCCAGCACCACCAGATCTGGATCGGGTTCCTTCGACACCCAGGGCGAGTCCTCTAATGAAATGTGAGCCACGGCGCCTCCCCGTTTCAGACAACCACGGGACCGAGCAAAATCAATCAGAATACGCCTCATCAACTGCGCCGAAACGGCAAAAAAGTGCGCCCGATCCTGCCAATTCACTTGGCCGCAATCCACCAGCCGCAGATACACTTCGTTGACCAGGGCGGTCGATTGCAGGGGGTGCCCGGAGCGCTCGCCAGCCATGTAGCGTTCCGCGAGTTGGTGTAGCTGCTCGTACACCAAGGCAGTGATTTTGTCGAGAGCCTCTTCGTCCCCGGCAGTCCAGGCTTTGAGGAGTTGCGTGACCTCATGGGTAGCCGGCACGGACATCTCAACCCCCGTAGCCGCAACAAGTTATGACGAAAACGTGAAATTGTCCAGCCTCGCCCCGAGACTTGCCCCGAGCTTGCTTTCGGCGTTCCTGAACGGAGTTTTTCTTCGCCCCATGCACTTTTTTGCTGCTGAATCCCGCCTTAATAGGTAGAACGCAAGGTCTGGGGCCTTAGCCACAGGAGTGACGAGGTATCGAATGCTGCACTTCAGTTGTTTCCTGGTGGGGTCGTGGATGCTCGGATGGTTCTCCGAGCCATCTATGGTGAGCAAGGGACGCGGTTCCCCACCTCGAAGTTTCATCTCTGGGTGATAACCTGAGCGATGTCGCCTAGCTTTAGTATTTTGGCTGTTCCTTTATCCGAAAGGGGATCGACCATGCTGCACATCCCAGGCTATCGAATCAACAACTCACATTCTTTCCAAGAGGCGACGAGAGAGCCTCGTCAGATAGCGGGCCTTTACTTCTATCAAACGTTGGATCATGTCGCGCAGCACTTAAATCGCGGATTTCTTACGGGTGTTGCATTTAAATCGCGGACTGCCGCAAGGTCAAAGATCAGTCCGCCACCGCAGCCAAGGGTTCCATTGGCGCCACTTTGGCATTAAAATCGCGGACGAAGTTCGCGCTGCTCTCCGTCCTCAATTTAAGTACAGCAGTCCGCGATTAAAGGGATATGAAGTTTGCACTCAAATTGCGAAAAATGATTGAAAACTGGTAGGCGTCCGTCCGCGATTTGAATGCAGCACGCCACCAGTCGAGGCTCAGGAAGCGTACGACGGGCCGTCCGGGAAAGTCGGCACCGCCCAAATCCGATGTATTTGTGCGGGAATTCACGGCGGTGGGCTTTTCAGCGCAGCGGCAAGTCCCAGGTACTCCAGCTTCGTGGGGATAAGCTGGTGGGAAATGCTACTTACTAAGATAGCGGTTGAGTGCTCCTGCGACGATATTCCCAAGGACTTAGATGCTTCTGATCGGGTTGAGTTTTCTGCGAGTAGTGCAGGAGCACTCCACAACGTGCGGAAGCATAGCGGCGCGACTTTGGTACATGTCCGCCTGCGAAGATCGACAAGCTGGTGGTTGCCGATAACAGAACGGGATTCGATTTGGAAGAAGCGCGGTTGGCTGCGGGGCTTGGCTTGATCAGCATGCGCGAGCGTGCTTACCTTGCTGGCGGCGAATTCGCTGTGTCGTCGAAGCAGTTTCTGCCCTCTACGCCTGTGGGTTGGGCGCAGTACATTGAACGGATTTTCTTGGCTCAAGGCAGGGAGTCTTATCGTTTATGGTCGCAATTCTCTCTTGGGACATTTGTCATCGTCGCCCCAACTAACCGTCCGCACTACGCTCCGGACAAAGGAAAACAATTCTGATTAGTGGGGCGAGTCGCAATATGGGATCTTCACGGGCAGGGGTACCGTTGAGGTAGCAGTTGCCGGTAATAGTTGGAGGTGTAGAGAGGTTACGGCACGTTTGGGGATATGGACTAAGGACCGGCCATGCAACCCTTAGATATCACGGCGCGCCCAAGCTAAACGCGACGAGGAGCATGCGATGTCGAATGGAATCCAAGAATTCGTGTGCAATGTCAATCAAGCCGGCGTAGCGGATAACCCTGGAGGCTATCCCAACCCGCAGGTTTTGCTTATGCTGACTGACGTGGGCGGTAGTTTTGACCATGCATGGGTTCCCGTGGCGAGTTCTTGCAGGAGAGAGGCGTTGGCGGTGGCGCTAGCCGCGATTAGTAATGGGATGACTGTGAACGCTTGGCTAGTCCCGCCCAACTCGGGTGCAGCGATCTGCTACAACATTTACATAATAGGTTCGTAAGGGGAGACGATGCACGACGTGAACGTGTGCCGCCAACTGCTGATATACACAATGGTGTATCCCGCGACACTTGGTGTTTCTTTGGGACCGCTGTAATCGCTAGGAAAGTCATTTGGATCAAGTCTAGGTCTAGACGCGCGAACAGTTACGACCGTAAGGATAGAGGAACCGGGTGGAGTGGCAGATTGGTTGAGAAACTCCGGAGTGAATGAAGAAGACGGGATGAGAACAGGAGCTTTGGAGGATATTCGAAAATGCCGGGTTCGTTGAGGGATTCCGCCGCAGCCGCCGTAGCCGCTTTACAGCAGTGGCACGGTTCAGAGTACGGTTCAGACTCGTACGCATCAAGCACTGGGCTTTATCACTGGGACGACCCAAACTTTGCGAACGAATCCCAAGCCGGTTTAATCACAGCGGCCGGATATGCCAATGCGTTTCAAGATATGACTGTCTGGTGGGATAGTGCAAACGCGATAACGGCTCTGATCGATTATATGTTGATCACCGGAGACATGGGGCCGAACAATTCAAATTCATATTTGAATGCCATCGAACAGACCTTCGACAAAGCACAGACAGCCTACATGTTCAATCAGTCCGCGGCAATTACGGGTGCCGCCGTGGGGGCTGGTGGAGGAGCTGTGGCCGGGGCCGCTGTGGGCAGCTTTGTGGCCGGCCCGGTAGGGGCGCTCGTTGGAGCGGGCATCGGAGGGGTCATCGGTGCGTTTGGCGGTGGAGCGGCGGCGGCCGCGACCATTGCAAGAATCTACCTAACC
>JBPYDQ010000701.1:0-2828 GCA_051986135.1 Terriglobales bacterium
GGAGCCGTGGACACCACGTTTGTCCAGTTCTATCCGACGCTGATGCCGATTGCGAAGGAAAGAGGCACTCTGTCCGCAGCTTATCGGAAAGAGCCGGAGAACTAAGCAGCACGCATGCCGCCCTACCCGCTCCTTAGCCACTTTGGATATGCTGGCAGCCTCTCTGACCGGGGTCGTGGGCCAAGGCCGCCCGTTGATCGACAAAACGGGGCTCAGCGGGCGGTTTGACTTCACCATGGAGTGGGCACCCGAGACGAACAGCGCTTCGCCATCGGACGCGCCCACGACGACTCCGGAACCGCTCGGCCCGACACCGCTGCAAGCCCTGCATGACCAACTTGGTCTGAGACTGGAGTCGGCAAGAGGCCCGGTGAGGATTCTGGTGATCGATAGGGCGGAGAGGCCGTCGGAGAATTGAACGGCCTAAGGTAGGAGTTCCCCATATGCAGACCGGCGCAAAGAAAGTGAATCGGCGCATGTTTCTTGGCGGCCTGGCCGCCGTCCAGGTGATACCGGCTGCAACAGTTCACGACCGCGAGGTACATCGGTTTCGTGCGGCCAGTTTCGACATCGAAATGACGGTCGAATACCGCGATGGATACAGCAGCAGCGGTTTCTGGTTTCGCCAGGACAACTCGGGAAAACGATACTGTCTCTCAGCCAGCGGGGAAGAAGACCGCCATTGCCTCGAGAGCTTTCGCGGATCGCTTGCGATCGCTCGGTACAGGGTGCAGCCGCGATCAGGCCGGGATGCAGTGCCGTCACTACGCGAGCACGTGCGAACTGTTGACAAGGATGCGAGGTTGCGCGATCGGCCTCCATTCGAGTGTACGATTCAGTTAACGGAAGGCATCGGCAGCGATTTGCAGGCTTTCGGATATGAGAGACCGGGGACAGAGGAGGAAGCGATGTTGGGTTCGCACGGTCCGTGGTATCTCTTTCGTCAAGATCTGTCCCTCGAACCCCAACACACGCCGTTCCTGACGATCTTCTGGAAACATTCGTTCCCTTGTATTCGAATGCTCGACGTCATTCCAACGGGCGGGACATCGGTCGTAGACAAATGACTGCAGCATGACAAAGCAAGCTACTGCTTTGGCCTTACGGGTCACATTTGTGCCCACTCTGCGCAGATTCGTGTACGCCGGTTAATTGCCGAAAGCTCACGGAACACAGTCGGTGACCATCAGCGTTGGTGATGATGAGTTCTGAGTATCAGAATAGGAGTTTACTGATCCGGCTCTTAAGGCGTGCCTGCCCTAAACAGTGTAGGATAAATCCCGTTTTGGTCTGCTGGTCGCCTTGTAAGGTACCCTCCCTGCCCTAAATGGCATACTGCGCGGTCGCCGACCTGGGCATACACAACCCGAAACCGTAAACTACCCGTGGCGAATCATGGTTATCGCCCCTTTCGAAACCGGAAACGTTCGAGATGTGGCGCCTGCGAACTGACGAAGCGCGCGAGAAGTGCTGGCAGGCCTGTGCAGCATCTAAACACGTCTTAGATGAACATTACAGCCCAACACGGAATACAGATGGCAGCTTCGCGATCCATAATGGCCTGCCCTCAATGAGATATTGGCCGGGTGACGTCCCGCTGCGTATACTAGCCAGAAAGCAAAAAACTCTCCTCTGTTGTTGCCCTCGGCGGGGTGGTCCCACCTACCCATCCCGCCTTTAAGCGGGGCGGCTAAGTTCCTTAGTCACCCCGCCTTGGGCACTTCCACACCCGCCTCGTGCCGAGAAAACGCGCTAGCAGGAAACCGGCATCGGGATATTAGCTGCACTGGCCGTTGCTTCAGACCACGCTGCTCAGGGAGAGAATAGCGGGTACGGCTTCACCAGCGAGAACATCGACCGGGAAGTCATCCGCGCTCTTAACTCCTCACCAGCCTTGTTCCACCCGCAGCGATCGCGGCCCCAGGAACCTCCGTGCAGAACACCGAGGGCTGGTTCTTGAGCAGCTCCTTCCAGTTCGGAATACGCTGCTCGATGGCATCTTTGACAAGGGCCTTGACCACGGCGCTGTTGGGCTTCTTCACCGCATCCAGCACCTGGTTGGCGAGCTCCATGTCCAGGGTGTCGATCACCCGCTCCCACAGTGCTGCGGGCAGTGTGACGCTGACGGTCTTATACGCCGTGGGCACCGCCGCTTCGTCTGTGATGATGGTGCTGGGCGGAAGGTTGCGCAGGCCGAAGCTGCTGGTGTTGCCCTCCAGCTTCTGCCATTTGCCTTTGGAGTCCTTACCGAGGTTTCGCAAGATCAGCTCCACATACCCCTCCAGCCGTTCCACCGTGCGGGTAGAGAAGTCCCGACGCTTCTGCAGTCGAGTGATTTCCTTCGCCGCCATTTCGGCCATGGCTTCGCAGTAGGCCAGGAAGCTCGCCACGCGGTCGCGCTTCTCCTTGGCTTGCATCAGCGCCTGGCGGAAGTCTTCCAGGAACTGCTGTTCCTGCTCGGGCTCCACGGTCTCGACGCTGTCGGCGAGCGCCGCGAGATTGGTCTCCAGGTCCCACATGGTCAGGGATTGAGAAGGCGGAGGGCTGGGCACACCCTCCCCTTGTGGAGCAGTGACCGCCGCTTCGCCGGGAATCGGTAGTGTGATGAGTTCGCCGGTCATGATTAGCCCTCCTTGCCCGCGATTTCCGTCAACATCTCGTAGCATTTGACGGCATCCTCGCTCTTGCGGAATTCGCCGGGAGCTTTGACGTTGAACCGTTCCAGGATTTGGAGGTAGACCCGCTCGCCAACCTGCTCGCGCACCTCGCCGAAGAGGCGCTTCATTTCGCCGCGCGTGGCCCAGTGTTTCAAGGCGCCTTCGGTGCCG